>NZ_BAABDQ010000040.1:0-135789 GCF_039539705.1 Nonomuraea rosea
CCCCGCACCCCGTCCGCGCTGACCCGGAACACCCGCCCATCCCTCTCATCCCATCCACCAGCCCCGTACCCCTGCGCCATCAGCCCGTCGGCCGAGGACACCCGCGCGTCGTGGCCGCCGCCGGCGTACCTCTGGGCGACGAGCTCCGCCAGGACCGCGGTGAGGGCACGCATGCGCGTGGGCTCTGTACGCAGGTTCGTGGCGGCGAGCCTGGCCAGCGGCGCGGAACGCCCGCCGAGCACGGCCCGCACCGCGTCCCTGGCGTCCTCCCTGGCCAGCAACGCACCGAGAGCGCAAAGCGGCAGCACCGACGACAACGCGTCCCGCAGCCGGGCCAGCGCGGCACCGCCGATGGTGACGCGCTCGCTGTAGGCGCTGGACCGGCACTCGTGGAAGATCTCCCGATCGCTGTACCGGCTCGGCCCAACGCCCAAGCGCTCCCGCCCAACGCCTCGCCCCGCCTCCCTCCCACCCAAGGACTCCCGCTCACCCGCTCCCACCCCACCCCGGAAGGCCCGCTCACCTGACCCCGCCCCACCTGAGGCCTCCCGCTGACCCGATCCCACCCCACCCGGGAACGCCCGCTCACCCGACCCCGCCTCGCCCGAGGGCTCCCGCTCGCCGAATACCGTGTGGCCACGCTCCGCCGCGACGCCGCCGACAGCCCTCGCGCTATCGCGGTCCCCTGCGCGACCGCGATCCAGCACCGCGCCACCGCGATCCACCGCCGGGCCGCCGAGGTCCCCGAGGTCCCCGAGGTCCGCCACCGCCTGTCTGGCCGCCTCGAACCACCGTGCCCGCTCCGGCCAGGGCGCGCGCTCGTAGCGTGTCCGGAGCTCCGCGATCTCAACTACTCCGGCCGGAGCGGGTGAGACGCCGGCCAGCGCGGTGAGCGGATGCGGCTCGGCGGCCGGCAGACGGCTGCGGGAGAGGATCACGGCAGCCCTGGAGGCACGAGCGTGTCCGGCGACAGCCTCCACCGACAGCCCGAGCTCATCGGACAGCTCGCCAACGGTCCGTCCCCCGGACGCCGCCCGCCACACCAGGAGCGCCCCCTCGGGCACGCGCACCCGCGCCCCATCGACCACCCGCTCAAGCACAGGCACCCGCTCAGGCCCATCTTGAGGCACGGACGGCCCAGCAGGCGCGTCCTCCCGATCCCCTGCCGAGGGCGGTTCGCGGAAGAGCGGGCTGGGCCAGACTCGGAGGTCGCGCTCGGGTGCGGCAGCGTCGAGGACGGTCTGCAGGCGCCGGATCAGCCACCCGCCGGCCTCGACCATCACCCGCTCGGTCCCCGGCTCGCCCACCCCAAGCGCGTCGGCGGACTCCGGGGCGAGCCGCGCGTAGAGCACCGGACCCGAGCCGGTGGACGCCGCTAAGTTGCGCAGGTGCCGATGGGCGGTCGCGGTCAGCAGCCTCGACCGCCTGGCCGTGCCGTCACCGGGCCGCCGCGCCAGCGGGTGGTTCGACATCGCCCGGTAGAAGCCCGGGTCGGCGACGAAGGCGGCATGCCGTACGGCCTCCTCGTCGTACGCCTCCGCGACCCCGCGCCGGGTGACGAGCCGGGCGGCGGCGTAGGCGCTCCTGGCTGCCGCACGTGCGGCGGCGGCCTCGACGACGGCGGACTGCCAGCGCCGCACCCAGCCGCCGAGCCCCAGCGACTCCAGCAACCGGATCTCCGCGTCCGCGAGCGGTACGCCCGTACGCACCGCCTTGAGGCAGCGCCTGGCCAGGGCCCGCCGTTCCGCTCCGAGGCGGAGCACGGACGTGCGCATGGCGGCGGCGCACTGCTCGAAGTGGCGGCGTTCGTAGGAGAGGCGGCCGTCGGCGGCGAGCAGGCGTCCGGCGAGGCGCGGCAGGTCGGGATGGCCGAGCCCGCCGAGCAGCCGGGCGGGCAGGGCGGCGCTGCGCATCATGAGCCACGGGTGCACCTCCACGACCAGATCTCCCCCACCGGCCGCGACCCGCCACGACAGCCCGCCATCCTCCCCGCAACGGCTCCCCCACGCCCCCTCCGGACCCGGCACCCCGGTCCCCGAGTCCCTCTCAGGACCCGGCTCCCTGATCCCCGTTGCCCCCTCGGGACCCGGCACCCCGGCACTCCGCTCCCCCTCTGGGCCTGGCCGGCCGGTCACCGTTGTCCTCTCAGCACTCCGGCCTGGGCCAGGTCGGCGGTCAGGCGGTCGCGGGCGGCCCCCGTCAGGCCGTCGAGCGCGTGCGGGTCGTCGGCGGCCAGCCGGGCCACCGGCGCGACCAGCCCCTGGTGGAGCCGGAACGAGCGCCCCGACCGCAGGTTGACGGCGAACGTCCCGTGCCCGCCCCCGGCCACGACCTCCACGCACGGATCCCAGCCGGGCCAGGAAGCCTCCCCTCCGGCGACGGAGCACGCGGCCAGCCGCCCCGGCAGCAGCCCGTGCAGCCGCTCGCGCCACAGCCCGATCAAGCCCGCCACCTCGTACGCGCACATCGTCTCGGGCGCGGCGAACTCGATCCACCGGGCCAGGTCGTTCGCGGCGTCCGGCGGGAACCGCACGCTGTGCCCCGCCCACGCCGAGCGGATCTTCATCCGGTACGGCCGCAGCCCGGCCGGCCGCACCCCGCCGGCCCCGTCGGCCAGCAGCTCGGCCGACTCCCCCACCACGCCCGCGGCCATCCCCGGCGCGCCCACCACGAGTTCGCACGTCACCGGGATGCCGGACGGGAGCGCGGCGAGCAGCCGGCGCAGGCTGACGGTCATCCCGTTGAGCCCGGTCACGGCGGCCAGGAAGTCGATCCGCGTCACCGTGATCGTCAGGCCGCGGCACCGGCCCAGCGCCTCAGCGGGGAACGCCGCCACCCGGACCGCGTCGAGCCATCCGGCCCACGGCCCGCGCGCCGGCGGCGGGCTCGCGCCCGTCACCCAGCGCACGGGCTCGCCGGTCTGCCACGACGGGCGGATCACCCGTTCGGGCGACCAGGCCAGCCACTGGACCCCGGCCAGTTCGGGGACACGGCGCAGGGCGGCGAGATGCTCGGCCACGAGCCGCCCGCACAGCGTCACCCGCTCCGCCCCCAGCGCCCGCACCAGCGCGAACGCGGCTGGGAGCTGGCCCGCGGAGGCCACCACGACGTGCGCCCGCCGCCCCGCGGCCACTGACCGCGCCAGCTCGATCTCGGGCCGGAACAGCTCGCACCGCCCGGCCGCGCCCAGCACGTCCCTGCTGCTCTGCGTGCTGCCCTCGGCCAGCTCCAGGCGGTCGATGCCGAGCCGGACGGCGGGGTCGGCGGCGAGCCGCAGCGCCGTACCGGCCGCTCTCAGATGAGCCTCGTCGAACGCCGCGCGCTCCAGGACGGCCGCCGCCGCCCGCCCGAGCAGCGCGGTGAGCTGATCGCCGGGCAGGCGTGCGGCGGCGGCCCTGAGGCGGGACGGGTCGGCGAGCCGCTCGACGACGTGTTCGTTGAGGTCGAGCACCTCGGTCCCGTCGGGCGGCACGACCGCGGTGGTGAAATCGGTGAGCGGGGGGACGATGAGCAGGTCCATCAACGGACCTCTCCCTTTTCTCGGCAGAATGTGATCGGCGCGCTCAATTCAGATATTTACAAGATCATTCTGCTCTGTCAACGAGTTCGCCGATGAGAAACAAATGAGACCGGCTATCGCCCCCAACAAACCCCGCCATAAGGGGCAACATCGTTTACTCTGCGTAGTACTTCCTGGACAACTACCCTAAGATATGAATGCATGAGGCCGCCTATTTCCTCGCCGCATAAACGCAGCAGCCACATTCTCCTGCCGCCCGGATAATCGCCGTTTCTCATTCAGGAAAGATGGGGTCAAAGGGGCGCGCCTTCCCCCAGGCGGGAGAAACCAGCTGATAGAAGGTGCTACGGAGGTGAAGGAGAGACGTGACGGCGAACGGGCGGCGGCGTGAGCTGCCGCGCATCTCGGCACCGGTGTTCGTGGCGGGCCTGGTCCTGGTCACCGCGGTGGTGATCACGCTGGACGTGGTCACGGGCACGGCGGTGCGGCTGTTCCCGCTGCTGATCTTCCTGCCGGCCATCGTCTCCGGCCTGGGCACGGTGCGGCAGACGGCGATCGCGTCGGTGTGGGTGGTCCTCGCGGTGGGGTTGACCGCGGCCGTCCTGCGCCAGGAGACGGACGACCTGCTGCTGGCGGCCGGGTTCACGGCCCTGTTCGGGGTGCTGAGCGTGTTCGGGTGCCGCTACCGCGTGCGGCGCGAGGAGGAGGTGCACCGGCTGCGCTCGGCGGCGGCGGCCCTGCAACGGCAGATCGTGCGCCCCCTGCCGCTGCGCACCCCCAACCTCGCCGTCGACGGCCTCTACCAGCCGGTCGAGGAGGACGCGCTGGTGGGCGGCGACATGTACGAGGTGTCCGCCTCCCCCTACGGCACCCGGGTCCTGATCGCGGACGTGCAGGGCAAGGGGCTGCCGGCGATCGGCACGGCGCTGGCGGTGCTGGGAGCGTTCAGGGAGGCCGCCTACCGGGAGGAGACGCTCATCGGCGTGGTCGACTCCCTGGAGAACGCCGTGGTCAGGCAGAACGCGTTCGCCACCCACAACGGCGAGCCCGAGCGGCTCGTCACCGCCCTCGTGCTCGACATCCGCCAGGAGCTGATGATCGAAGCGGTCGACTGCGGCCACATCGCCCCCTACGTCATCCACGGCGGGAAGGCCCTCCAGGTGAACCTCGGGGAGCCCGGCGTGCCGCTCGGCCTGGCCGCGCTGGCGGTCTCGCCGCGGCGGCGCGAGCGGTTCGCGTTCCCCGGCGGGGCGACGATGCTGCTGTGCACCGACGGCGTCACCGAGGCGCGCGACCCCGGCGGCGCGTTCTACCCGCTGGAGGAGCGCCTGCGCGCGTGGGCGATCGCCCCGCCCGCGCGGCTCGCCGAGGCGCTGTGCGCCGACCTGAGGGCCTTCACCAGGGCCGCGCCGCGCGACGACATCGCCGTGCTGACGCTGCGCAGGATCGCGCAGACGGCCGGGCGCGGCTCCGGCGAACCACTCGGAGACCCGGCTTCCACAACATCATGAACCGCACGCCCCATCCGCGCGTACCTACACACATCGGACACGTGGTCCATGGAGGTGTCGTGGAGCTCAGCCTCTTGCGGGCGCAGGCGCATAGCCCGTCGTACTTCTCACTGATGCGCAGCTCCTCTGGAGAGCGCGCCCCGGTGGACTTCTGCATCCCTTGCAATCCATATTTTCCAACCCCGGACATATTCGAGCACCTCGGGAGAAACCTGGAGACGATCCTCAAGTTCTATCCGAGCGACGCGGGCACGATCACCGAGGAGCTCTGCTCCACGCTCGGTCTCCATCCCAAGACCGTCGCCATGGGCAACGGCTCGACCGAGCTGATCACCTGGATCGACCACCTGCTGGTGCGCGAGAGCCTGGCGGTGCCCATCCCCACCTTCGGCCGGTGGACCGACCAGCCGCTGGAGACGGGCAAGCGGGTGGACATGTATCCGCTGCTGGAGAGCCGCAACTTCGCGCTCGACGTGCAGGACTACGTCTCGTTCATCCGCATGCGGGGCTCCAAGGTGGCGGTCATCTGCAACCCGAACAACCCCGACGGCGGCTATCTGCCCAAGCACGAGGTCCTGCGGCTGCTCGACGAGCTCATCGACCTCGACCTGGTGATCGTGGACGAGTCCTTCGGCGACTTCGTGGACGCGGAGCCGTACCCGGGGGTGGCCCACGAGGCCGCGGTCCGGCCGAACGTGATCGTGCTGCGCAGCCTGGGCAAGAACTTCGGCCTGCACGGCATCCGCTTCGGCTACATGGTCGCGAACCCGGCGCTGGCCGGTCGCGTCAGGGACGCGCTGCCCAAGTGGAACCTGAACTCGTTCGCCGAGGTCGTGGTGTTCATGATGCGGCAGTTCATGGGCGAGTACCAGGAGAGCCTCACGCGGCTGGGACAGGACAGGAGGGCGATGTTCCAGCAGCTCGGCACCATGCCGGGGCTGTCGGTGTTCGCGTCGCAGGGCAACTTCCTGCTGGTGAAGCTGCCACCGGGGCACGACGGCGTGCCGCTGCGCGACCACCTGCTCAGCGAGCACGGCGTGTACGTCAGGGAGTGCGGGAACAAGCTGGGCACCACCAGCCAGTTCCTGCGCCTGGTCGTACGCCCGCAGGAGGACGTGCGGCGGCTGCTCATCGGGATGACCCAGTTCCTGTATTCGGGCAGCCTGCACGAGATCCCCGTGATCGGCCTCCACCACCGGCACGTGAACCCGCTGTCCGCCTGACCCGCCACGTCGCGCGCCCGCCCCAGCACCCCCTCCCGGGCGCGCGGCGGGCGCCGGCGTGCGGATCAGCCGAACGGGTTGCCGGTCTCCTCCAGCCCCGTACGCCACGGCAGCCGGGTCTCCCGGTACCAGGAGGCCCTGGACCAGGCGTGCGGCGAGATCGAGAGCTGGTAGAGCTCGAAGTCGGTCTATCCGGCCTTCTTCCCCCTGAACTCGTCTGGGACGACAGCTGGTGCCCCGGGGTCCACGACTGGGCGAGCACGGCGCCGGCGCCCAGGTGCCGCTCGACCTCGCGCCCCGCCGCGTCGTGCCGGAACCGGATCGCCCCGCCCGCCGTGCGCAGCTCCGCCGCCCGCCCGGCCGCGTCGTAGCTCCACGCCGCCCGCGCCCCCGAGGGGCTACGCCGCCACACGCGCCGCCCGGCCGGGTCGTACGCGCTGGTCAGCGTGCGGCCGTTGCAGGTCTCCGCGAGGATCCGGCCGAGCGCGTCCCGGCCTCCCGCCGGAGACGACGGCACGGACGCGGGCCCGCCGCGGCTCGATCTCACTCCCACGCACTTCGTTCCCCGGCAACGCGACAGACTCCGACCGACGGGCACAGACAGCGCTCGGCACCGTATCCGGCGCTCGGACGGCGGCAGGAGGCCGCCGCATGGCGTCCGGCCGGATTTCACCTGTCGCTGGCCGTCGGGGGTAAGCTGTCCCGACTATCCCCTTACACCATAAAAAGATGGAAGGTTCCGTGGGCTCCAGCAAGGCAGATTCCGTCCGGCACCGCGATCACAGCGCCGCGGACAGCCACGATCTCATCCAGGTCCGTGGCGCCAGGGAGAACAACCTGACGGGCGTCTCCCTCGACCTCCCCAAGCGGCGTCTCACCGTCTTCACGGGGGTGTCCGGCTCCGGCAAGTCCTCGCTCGTCTTCGACACGATCGCCGCCGAGTCGCGCCGGCTGATCGACGAGACGTACACGGCGTTCATCCAGGGGTTCATGCCGAGCCTGGCCCGCCCGGACGTCGACTCCCTGAGCAACCTGAGCGCCGCGATCATCGTGGACCAGGAGCGGATGGGCGCCAACGCGCGCTCCACGGTCGGCACCGCCACCGACGCGCACACCATGCTCCGGATCATCTTCAGCCGGATCGGCCGGCCCCACGTCGGTCCCGCCTCCGCCTTCAGCTTCAACCGGGCCGAGGGCATGTGCCCCGAGTGCGAGGGGCTGGGCAAGGCGTCCGACATCGACGTGGACGAGCTGGTCGACCGCGAGCTGTCGCTGAACGAAGGGGCGATCAAGGTCCCCGGGTACGCGGTGGACACGTGGTACTGGCAGGTCATGGCCGGCTCCGGCCTGTTCGACCCGGACGCCAAGCTCAAGGACTACACCCCCGAGCAGTGGCAGGACTTCCTGCACAAGCCCGCCACCAAGATCAAGTACGGCTCGAACAACTTCACCTACGAGGGCCTGGTCAGCAAGGTCAGGCGGCAATACCTCGGCAAGGACCGCGAGTCGATGCAGACGGCGGCGCGGGCGTTCGCGGACCGGGCGGTCAAGCTCACCCTCTGCCCGTCGTGCGACGGCTCCCGCCTCAACGAGGCCGCCCGCTCCTCGCTGATCGGCGGCAGGAACATCGCCGAGTGCTCCGCGATCCAGATCAACGACCTGGCGGACTTCGTGCGCGCCATCGACGACCCCGCCGTCGGCCCGGTGCGGGAGGGGCTGAGCTCGACGCTGGACTCGCTGGTGGAGATCGGGCTCGGCTATCTGAGCCTCGACCGGGAGTCCGGCACGCTGTCGGGCGGCGAGGCGCAGCGGGTGAAGATGGTCCGCCACCTCAACTCCAGCCTGACCGACGTCACGTACGTCTTCGACGAGCCCACCGCCGGGCTGCACCCCCACGACATCCAGCGGATGAACAACCTGCTGCTCCAGCTGCGCGACAAGGGCAACACGGTGCTCGTCGTGGAGCACAAGCCGGAGACGATCGCGATCGCCGACCACGTCGTGGACCTGGGCCCGGGGGCGGGCACGGCGGGCGGGCAGGTCTGCTACGCGGGCGACCTGGACGGGCTGCGCGGCTCCGGCACGCTGACCGGCCGCTACCTCGACCATCGCGTACGGCTGCGCGAGCACGTGCGCGAGCCGGCCGGCTGGCTCCCGGTCAAGGGCGCCACCCTGCACAACCTGCGCGACGTGAACGTGGACCTGCCGCTCGGCGTGCTCACCGTGATCACCGGCGTGGCCGGGTCGGGCAAGAGCTCGCTGATCCACGGCTACGTCGCGGGCCTGGACGGCGTCGTCGTCGCCGACCAGTCGCCGATCCGCGGCTCGCGCAGGAGCAACCCGGCCACCTACACCGGCGTGCTCGACCCCATCCGCACGGCGTTCGCCAAGGCCAACGGCGTCAAGCCCGGCCTGTTCAGCGCCAACTCCGAGGGCGCCTGCCCGGCCTGCAAGGGCATCGGCCTCATCTACACCGACCTGGCGATGATGGCCGAGGTGGCCTCGGTCTGCGAGGAGTGCGAGGGCCGGCGGTTCACGCCCGAGGTGCTGGAATACCGGCTGCGCGGCAAGAACATCAGCGAGGTCCTCGCCATGCCGGTGGCCGAGGCGCGCGACTTCTTCACCACCGGCCAGGCCAGGACGATCCTCGACCGGCTGGTCTCGGTCGGCCTCGGCTACCTGGGGCTCGGCCAGCCGCTCACCACGCTGTCCGGCGGCGAGCGGCAGCGGCTCAAGCTGGCCATCCACATGGCCAGGAACGGCACCACGTACGTCCTGGACGAGCCGACCACCGGCCTGCACCTGGCCGACGTGGACCAGCTCCTGTCGCTGCTCGACCGCCTGGTCGAGGACGGCAACACGGTGATCGTGATCGAGCACCACCAGGCCGTGATGGCCCACGCGGACTGGATCGTGGATCTGGGTCCGGGGGCCGGTCACGACGGGGGCCAGGTCGTGTTCTCCGGCACGCCCGGTGAGCTGGTCGGCGGCGGCTCCTCGCTCACCGCGATCCACCTGCGGGACTACGTGGACCGCGACTAGGCGGCGGCCGACGAGGCGAGCGCGCCGCCGGCCGCGAACCGGTGGCGCGCGCCAGCCCTCAGACCGCGCCGTCCAGGCCCGCTCCCGCGACGGCTCTCAGACCGCCAGCCGGGCCGGCACCCGGGCGACGGCTCTCAGACCGCCAGCCGGGCCAGTACCCGGGCGAACTCCGGTGGCGGGGCCACCACGAGCCTGGTCTGGCCCCGCTGGTGCACGATGTCGGCCCTGATCAGGGTCAGCCGGCCGCCGTGCCACCAGTAGACCTGCGAGCTGAGCCCGTCCGTGCGCTCCGCGTGCACCCGCAGCCGCTCGATGGCGCGTACCACGCCGATCCCGTCCACCGGGTGGACCAGCAGCGTGTACGGGTCGGGCAGCACCACCAGCACCCCGTCGGCGGGCACCGGCAGCTCGTCGTCCAGCCAGCGCAGATGCGTGGCGGCCGACGGCGTCATGGCGGTCAGCCGGGTCACCGGCGTGCCGGACAGCTCGATGCCCTCCACCCACAGCCGGTCCTCGCGCCGGACGTTCGCGACGGCCACGTCCAGGGCCCGCACCGTGGGCACGGGCCAGCACCCGGCCTCCTCGGGGCGCACGGCGCGCGAGCCGACCGTCAGCAGCTCCACCAGGTCGGAGCTGAGGTGGCGGCCCACCACCCTGGTCAGGTCGGCCACCTCGTCCACGGACTCGACCCGGGCACGCAGCAGCGGCCTGGCCTGCTCCCAATCGCACACGTCCAGCCGCTCGGCGGCGGTGGACCCGATGGAGGCCACCGCGTGCGCGAGATGCTCGGAGACCAGCGTGGGCCAGTCCTCCCTGGCCCTGCGCCCCACCTCGCGCCGCAGCCCCGTCAGCCTGACGACCAGGTCGCTCTCGCCCGAGAGCGTCACGGAGGAGCCGTCACGGGCGAAGTCGTAGGCGTATCCAAGGGATTCGGCGACGAGCGCGAGCAGCGAATCAAGGTCAACGTCCTCGACAGGCCGGCGCGAGGGCTCGCGATCACGCCTGAACAAGTTCACGCGTTCTGTCCCCCTCTGTCGGATTCGTCCCTCCTACCTTGCCTGCTCCTCGTTGCGGAACGGACCAGCTAGGGAGCACGATTCGGTATCGATAACCCCAAGCATCCCCAGCCACACGCTCACCTGTGGTGACCCATGCCCCACGGGGAGCCCCGCCAAAAGAGGCACTCCGAGCGGAGTGAGCCGATCCTGGAGCACCGGGTAGGGATCGCCGCAGTCCACCCACGATCCGAGCGCGATTCCGCGCACCCCGTCGAACACCCCGGCCTGCAGAAGCTGGGTCAGCATCCGGTCGACCCGGTACGGCTCCTCGCCCACGTCCTCCAGGAACGCGATCTTCCCGTCGAACGACGGCTGCCACCGGGTCCCGCACATCGAGGCCAGCAGCGACAGGTTGCCCCCGCCGAGCACCCCCTCGGCCCGCCCCGGCACCAGCACCCGGTCCCCCTGGACGGTCTCCGGCGTGCCGAACAGCGCCGCCTGCAGGCTTTCCCAGGTCCGCGGCTCCGGCTGCTTCTCATTCGCCAGAACGTCGCAGGCCGGCATCGGGCCGTGCAGCGTGGGCACGCCGAGCTCGATGGCGAACGCGTTGTGCAGCGCCGTGATGTCGCTCGACCCGATGAGAATCTTGCGGCCGGCCGCGCGCATGGCGTTCCAGTCGAGCAGGCCGAGCAGGCGGCCGGCGCCGTACCCGCCTCTGCAGCAGAACACCGCGGAGACCGCCGGGTCGCACCAGGCGGCCTGCAGGTCGGCGGCGCGGGCTGCGTCGCTGCCCGCCAGGTAGTCGAGCCCCTGGCGGTCGAGCGCGTGCGCGCCGACCACCACTTTCAGCCCGAGGCCCTCCAGGCGCTCGACGCCGCGCCTGAGCAGGACGGCGTTGGGCGGACCCGACGGCGAGACGACCGCGACGGTGTCACCGCGCTGCATCGATCAGCTCCTCTCGATGATCTGCTTGACCAGTGTGGGCAGTGCCTGGCCGATCGGCTCGTTGATCACCTGATCGGCGAAGGGGTCATAGGGTGTGGGCTCGGCGTTGACGATCACCAGCCGGGCCCCCGCGTCGAGCGCCTCGCCGCACAGCCCGGCGGCCGGATGCACGGTCAGCGAGCTGCCGACCGCCAGGAAGAGCTCACAGGAGTGGGCCGCGATCCTGGCCGCCTCCAGCACGGCGGGCTTGAGCTGCTGGCCGAACGAGATCGTGTTCGACTTCTGGATGCCGCCGCAGCGCGGGCACGGCGGGTCCGCCTCGCCCGCGCGCACCCGGTCGAGCACCTCGGGCATGGGCGTGATCAGGTCGCAGGCGACGCACTCGGCGCGGTGCATGGTGCCGTGCAGCTCGATGACCTTCTCGGCCGCCGATCCGGCGCGCTGGTGCAGCTCGTCGATGTTCTGGGTGATGAGGGCGCGCAGCAGCCCGGCGTGCTCCAGATCGACCAGCGCGCGGTGCGCCGCGTTGGGCTTGGCGTCCCAGGCGGGATGCTCCAGCCTGGTACGCCAGGCCGCCCGCCTGATGTCCGGATCGGCCAGATAGTGGTCGATCGTCGCGGAGGCCGCGGCCTGCGGGTTCTTCGTCCATACGCCCTGCGGGCCCCGGTAGTCGGGAATGCCGGAGTCGGTCGATATCCCCGCTCCCGTCAGCACCGACACGCGCATTGGCTCGCTCACGCGGGAAACGGTGCCACACTTACCTCTCGTATGCGACTTCCGCCCCACATCCTCGTGGTCAACGGCATCAAGGTCCGCCGTCCGGTCTTCCTGATCGGAGCGCCGCACTCCGGCGCGGACCTGCTCGCCCGCGCCTTGAAACGATCTCCCGGCTTCCACGTGACGATGGGCCGCGCGAGCGTGGCGAACGTGGTCTACGCCTTCGCCCGCAAGCCCTCCATCGGCCGCACGCCCGGCGCGGTCCGCGTCCTGCGCGACGCGCTCGCCGAGTCGTGGCAGGTGCTGCCCCGATCGTGCGGCCAGTGCGCCGAGTCGTGCAGGGAGGCGGGCGGCGTCACGGGCACCGGTCCCTGCGTGGCATCGGCGGAGGTCACCCGGTTCGGCGACGGCAGCCCCGACCTGATCTACAGCGCCCCCGTGCTGCTCCAGGCGTTCCCCGACGCCCGTTTCGTGCAGCTCATCCGCGACGGCCGGGACGTGGCGGCCGGCATGCTGGCCGACCCGGCGTGCCTGGCCTGGTTCAAGCCGGCGATCCTGGCGGAGCAGACCGAGTTCCCCAACGCGTTCCTGGGCGTCAACAAGGACGAGCACCTCGACCGGTGGAAGGGCATGCCGGCGGCGGGCAAGAGCGCCCTGCGCTGGCGCAGCGCCGTCCGCATGAGCGCCGAGCTGCGCAGGACCCTGCCCGGCGACCAGCTCCTGACGCTGCGCTACGAGGACCTGGTGCTCAAGCCCGCGCAGTCGGTGGCCACGCTGACGGAGTTCTTGGAGACGCGGGTGTCGAAGGTCGTGCTGTACGGCGCCGGCGTCCCCAAGGTCGGCGCCTGGCGGACCGCGCTCGGGCGCGACGACCTGGAGCTGGTGGAGAAGGTGGCCCGCGAGGAGCTCAAGCGGCTGGGCTACCTGACGAGGTCAGCTTCTCGGCCATGAACGAACGACCGAGCTTGCAGCTCCTCGCCGTCGATGGCGTCGACGGTCCGGTCCGCGTCAGGCAGCGTGACTCACTGCCCAGCCCGCCACACCACGCGCGGCGATGTTACGGGCTGCGTTGACGTCGGCATGCTCAGCGAAGCCGCACGACGTACAGAGGAACGTTTCCTGGTCGGGCCGGTTGGCCCGACCGGTATGCCCGCAGGCCGAGCATTGCCGGCTGGTGTAAGCCGGGTCGACGTAGATCACGGCGACCCCGGCCCGGCGGGCCTTATAACCGATGAACGCTCCCAACTGGTGGAAGCTCCACGAATGCAGCGTGACCCGCTGGGGCTTGCGGAGCCGTACCCGGTCGCGGATGCCCTGGAGGTCTTCCAGGGCGATCCCACGGCCGGTGCGTTCTGCCTCGGTCACGATCTGCTTGGCGATGGTGTGGTTGGTGTCGGCCGCGAACCGTGCTTCCTTGCGGCGGCGTTTCTTCAGCAGCCGTCTGGCGCTCTTGGTCTGTTTGGCCTGCAACCGGCGGCGCAGTTCGCGGTTGCGGTGACGGACCGCGTTCAGGCCCTTGCCGCTGTAGCGGGTACCGTCGCCGGTGGCGGCGATGTTGGCAATGCCCAGATCGACGCCGAGAAACCCGTCCGGTTCGGTCACCGGCACGTCGGAGATCTCGCAGGTCGCATACAGATACCAGCCGCCGTCTCGGTGAACCAGATCCGACTCGCCCTTGCGGCAGGCGTTCAAGGTCTTGAGCTGCTCAGGTGAGCCGGTGAACGCGACATTCTTCAACCGCCCGCGGGTGGTCCAGATCGACACCGTTCGCGCCTGCATCAGCCAGGACAGGCACCGATCGTCGTAGGGCTGGGCCGCGTCCGGCCGGAAGGTGATCGGCCTGCTCTCGGCCCTGGTCCTGCGCTTGGTCCCCGGCGCGCCCACGTTCCCGGCCCTGAGGTTGGCGTGGAACGTGCGGTAGGCGTCGGCGACTTTTTTGATCACATGCTGGGCTGCCTGCGCAGCCAGCCCGCACTCGGCCTTGATCCAAGCATAGGTGTGTTCGCGCAGGTCGTAGTTGCGGAAGCAGCGCTGGGCGAAGGCCACCGCAGAGACCAGGTCAGCGGCCGTGTTGACGGCGTGCAGGGTGCCCTCCAGCGCCGCCGCCTGCTCGGGCGTCGGCAGGAGTTTCACCTGCACCACCAGCTTCACCATCGAACACATTATCATTCGGTCCATGTCACCTGGAGGAGAATCGAACCGTGGGTTTTCTGAGGGGACACACCGTCGTCGCCAGCCTCCACACCCATTTGGTCTTATCCTCACAGATCGGGCCGAGGCGTTCACCGAGGAGATCGATGCGTCGCTGCGAGAACATCGTGATCGAGGTGTGCGGCAGCTTCGGCGCCAGTCCCGGTCGCATTCAACGGCGGGCACGATCCCGTCCACCTGCTGGTCCACTACCCGCCCAAAGTCGCCCTGCCGGTCCTGGTCAACTCCCTCAAAGGCGCCTCGGCCCGGCTCCTGCGCAAAGAGTTCGGCCCGCAACGTCCGCCGATATCTGCAGGGTGGGCACTTCGGGTCTCCGTCGTATTTCGCCACGTCCTGCGGCAGCGCCCGCGGTCGATCACCGCGGAGTACATCGCGGAGTACATCGAGAACCAGAAACGGCGGGGCTAAGCAGCTCACGCGGACTGGCTGTCACGGCACCGCTCGGTCCTCGAAGCCCTCCCGCACTGCCGTTCCTCCCGGGTGTAGACAGTAGACGCCCGGGGTTCCACGCCAGCATCATGCTGAAGAGCTGAACTGGGTGCGGTAGAGCTCGGCGTAGAGCCCGCCGCGGGCCAGCAGTTCCTCGTGCCCGCCGCGCTCGGCGATGCGGCCGTCGTGCACGACGAGGATCTCGTCGGCCTCCCTGATCGTCGAGAGCCGGTGCGCGATGACCAGCGAGGTGCGGCCCTCCAGCGCGGTCTTCAGCGCCACCTGCACGGCCGCCTCGGACTCGGAGTCGAGATGCGCGGTGGCCTCGTCGAGCACGACCACGCGCGGCGCCTTCAGCAGGAGCCTGGCCAGCGCCAGGCGCTGCTTCTCGCCGCCGGACAGCCGGTAGCCGCGGTCGCCCACCACCGTGTCGAGCCGGTCGGGCAGCCCCTCCACGAGATCACCGATCTGCGCGGCCCTGAGAGCCTCCCAGATCTCCTCTTCCGTCGCCTCGGGCCTGGCATAACGGAGGTTGGCCTCGATCGTGTCGTGGTAGAGATGGGCGTCCTGCATGACC
Source organism: Nonomuraea rosea (assembly GCF_039539705.1). Lineage (NCBI taxonomy): Bacteria > Bacillati > Actinomycetota > Actinomycetes > Streptosporangiales > Streptosporangiaceae > Nonomuraea > Nonomuraea rosea. Next base: position 15,174 of record NZ_BAABDQ010000040.1, read on the forward strand.
ACGCCCACGGTGTCGCGCAGCGAGGCGAGCGTGGCGTCGCGCACGTCGAGCCCGTTGATCCGCACCGCGCCCTCGTTGACGTCGTAGAGGCGTGAGACCAGCGAGGTCATCGTCGTCTTGCCCGCGCCCGAGTGGCCGACGAGGGCGATGAGCTGACCGGGCCCGGCGGTGAACGAGACGCCCTTGAGCACCGGGTGGGAGGGGCCGCTGTCCTGCCTGGCCACCGACTCCAGCGAGGCCAGCGAGACCTCCTCGGCGGCCGGGTAGCGGAAGCGCACGTCGTCGAACTCGATCGTGACCGGCCCCCCGGGCACCGGCACCGCGTCCGGCTTCTCCGCCACCATGGGCTTGAGGTCGAGGATCTCGAAGACGCGGTCGAAGCTCACGAGCGCGGTCATCACGTCGACGTGCACGTTCGACAGGGACGTGAGCGGGCCGTACAGGCGCATCAGCAGCGCGGCCAGGGCCACCAGCGTGCCGAGCTCGAAGACGCCCGACACCGACAGCACGCCGCCGATGCCGTAGACCAGGGCGGTGGCCAGCGCCGCCACCAGGCCGAGCGCGACTCTGAACACGGTGCCGTACATGCCGACGGTCACGCCCACGTCGCGCACCCGGGCGGCCCGGCTGCCGAACACCTCGGCGTCGTCCTCCGGCCGGCCGTACAGCTTGGCGACCATGGCGCCCGCCACGTTGAAGCGCTCGGTGGTGACCGAGCTCATCTCGGCGTCGAGCTGCATCTGCTCGCGGGTCAGCGCCGACATGCGGCGGCCCACGAACTTGGCCGGCACGATGAAGATCGGCAGCAGCACCAGCGCGACCAGCGTCACCTGCCACGACAGCGCGATCATGGCGCCCAGCACGAGGACCAGGCTGACCACGTTGGCGACCACGGACGACAGGGTGCTGGTCAGCGCCCGCTGGGCGCCGATCACGTCGGTGTTGAGCCTGCTGACCAGCGCGCCGGTCTGCGCCCGCATGAAGAACGCCACCGGCATGCGCTGCACGTGGTCGAACACCTCGGTGCGCAGGTCGTAGATCAGGCCCTCGCCGATGCGGGCCGAGAACCACCGCTGCACCAGCGTCAGCCCGGCGTCCACCAGCGCCAGCGCGGCGATGGTGACGGCCAGCCCGACCACGACGCCCGGCTGCTTGGCCAGGATGCCGTCGTCGATGATCGCCTTCATCAGCAGCGGGTTGGCGACCACGATCACCGCGCCCGCCACGACGAGCAGCAGGAACGCCACGATGTGCCGGGTGTGCGGCTTGGCGTAGCGCGCGATGCGCCGGACCGTGCCCGGCCGCAGCCGCTGCTTGGTCACCGATTCGTCGCGCCGCAAGGACGCCATCTGAGGGCCGAAGCCCTTGCCCATCATCGTCATCCGGGGGATACCTCCTGCTCCCCCGGAGTCAGCGCCGCCGAGGCCTACGACGATTCCCGAGTCCGCTCACCGCGTAACCACGGCTCATCCGCGCCTGGCGCCACCGCGGCCCCATCCGCGTCCGGACCGCGCTTCGCCCCGCCGCGGCCCCGTCGTCAGCGGGACCCGCGTCTTGAACCGCGGCCGTCCCGTCGTCAGCGGGACAGCCTCGTGGACCGCAGCCGTCCCTTCCTCAGCCGAACAGCGCCCTGATGCGTGCGGCCTGCTCGATGCCCTCGGCCACACTCTGCTCCTCCAGGGTTCGCCCGCGCGCACCCTGGAGAAGTCGCTTCGTCGCCGCCGCCGCGTCCCTGTTGGTCGCGAGCAGCTCCGCGATCTTGTCTTGTACGGCCTGACCCAGGTCGCCCCCGGCGACCACGATCTCCGCGAGGCCGATGCGCATGGCCTCGTCGGCTCGCACGGTCCTGGCGGTCAGGCAGATGTCGATCGCCTTGGCCAGGCCCACCAGCTCGACCAGCGGCTTGGTTCCCGTCAGATCGGGGACCAGGCCCAGTGCGGGCTCCTTCATGCAGAACGAAACATCGTCGGCCACGATCCGCAGGTCACAGGCGAGCGCGAGCTGAAACCCCGCGCCGATCGCGTGCCCCTGCACAGCTGCGATGGATACGATCTCCGGGCGGCGCAGCCACAGGAACCCCGCTTGGGCCTGCCTGATGCGCTGCTCGAAGGTTGTGCCGTCGCTCTTGGCCGCCGAGCTGAACGAGCCCTGTCCTGGCACCCCCTCAGGTGTGAACATTCGCAGGTCGATCCCTGCCGAGAAGGACGGTCCCTCACCTTTCACGACGACGACGCGCACCTGCTCGGGCAGGCTCTCGCCGATGCGAGCCAGCTCCGACCATGTCGCGAACGTCTGTGCGTTGCGCTTTTCCGGCCGGTCCAGCGTGATCGTCGCAATCTCACCGTCCACCTCGAAGCGGACTCCGTCCACCGCCGAACTTCCGGCGGAGACCTCCTCCGTATACCCCCCGCGCTGTTGCGCCTGCGCTTCCGCCATCGCCCGCTCCCTGCGTCTTTGGCCGCGCACGGGTGCGTGGCCAAACTGCTGACCGTCGCGCCCGAGCCTACAGAATATCGTTCTGGCTCGGGCGCGACGGCGGCTGACTAGGGACGGGCGGCTGCGGTCGCACGTTCCGAGGCGGCCGTCAGCGCTTGGACTTGCCTCGGGTCGCCCCGCCGCGCCCGCGCAGAGTCACGCCGGACTCGCTAAGGATGCGATGGATGAACCCGTAGGACCGACCGGTCGAAGCGGCCAGGGCGCGGATGCTTTCGCCCGCGGCGTAGCGCTTCTTGAGATCGCCGGCCAGTTTTTCCCGGTCGGCCCCGGTGACCCGGGTGCCCTTCTTCAGTGTCTCGGCCACGAGTACCTCCTGTAGTGCCGGACTTCCGCAGCGTTACTCCGCCATGATCAGTCATTTCAGCGGGATCGGCTACCTACTCCACGGGAAAAGATCCGTACCCACTCAAATTAAGATCAGGCAAGTGCCACAAGATCGGAAAATTCGGCGCTCCATGCGTCTTCAGTTCCGTCAGGTAGCAAGATCACCCTATCCGGTGACAGGGCGTCAACGGCACCCTCGTCATGGGTGACTAGGACGATTGCTCCTGAATACGACCTCAGAGCATTGAGAACCTGCTCGCGGCTGACCGGATCGAGGTTGTTCGTGGGCTCGTCGAGGAGCAGGACATTGGCGCTGGAGAGCACCAGGATGGCCAGCGCCAGACGGGTCTTCTCGCCGCCGGACAGCACTCCGGCCGGCTTGTCGACGTCGTCGCCGGTGAACAGGAACGAGCCGAGCACCTTGCGCAACTCGGTGTCAGTGAACTCGCCGCCGGCCGAGCGCATGTTCTCCAGCAGCGTTCTGTCGCTGTCGAGCGTCTCGTGCTCCTGGGCGTAATAACCGACCTTGAGACCGTGGCCCGGGCGGATCGCGCCCGTGTCGGGCTCCTCGACGCCGCCGAGCAGCCGCAGCAGCGTGGTCTTGCCCGCGCCGTTGAGCCCCAGGATCACGACCCTGTGACCTCGGTCGATGGCCACGTCGACGTCGGTGAAGACCTCCAGCGAGCCGTAGGTCTTGGACAGGCCCTCGGCCATGAGCGGGGTCCGGCCGCACGGCTGCGGCTCGGGGAAGCGCAGGCGGGCCACCTTGTCGCTCTGGCGCTCCTCCTCGGTGCCCGACAGCAACCGGTGCGCACGGCGCATCATGTCCTGGGCGGCCTTGGCCTTGGTGGCCTTGGCGCGCATCTTGTCGGCCTGCGCGAGCAGCGCACCTGCCTGCTTCTCCGCGTTGGCGCGCTCGCGCTTCCTGCGCTTCTCGTCGGTCTCGCGCTGGGCGAGGTAGGACTTCCAGCCGACGTTGTAGTGATCGATCACCGACCGGTTGGCGTCCAGGTGCAGGACCTTGTTGACCGTCGCTTCAAGAAGGCCGACGTCGTGGCTGATGATCACCAAGCCACCTTGATGGGATCGCAAAAAATCGCGAAGCCACCCGATTGAGTCCGCATCTAGGTGGTTTGTCGGCTCGTCTAGAAGGAGAGTTTCCGCTCCGCTGAAAAGAATTCGCGCCAATTCCACGCGCCTTCGCTGACCGCCGGAAAGCGTTTGCAAGGGTTGTCCGAGGACTCTGTCCGGCAAGCCGAGACTGGAGGCGATCGAGGCCGCCTCTGACTCGGCCGAGTATCCGCCGAGCACATGCATTTGATCTTCGAGGCGGCCGTACCGCCTGACGGCTTTCTCCCGGGTGCGCTCGTCGGCGGAGGACATGCCGATCTCGGCCGCGCGCAGCTTGCGCAAGACCTCGTCGAGGCCCCTCGCCGACAGGATGCGGTCGCGGGCCAGCACCTCCAGATCGCCCGTGCGCGGGTCCTGGGGCAGGTAGCCGACGTTGCCGGAGGTGGTGACACTGCCGGCGGCGGGCATGCCCTCACCTGCGAGGACCCTGGTCAGCGTCGTCTTGCCCGCGCCGTTGCGGCCGACAAGCCCGATCTTGTCGCCGGGGTTGACCCGGAACGAGGCTTTCTCGATGAGCAGGCGCGCGCCCGCGCGCAGCTCGATGTCATTGGCGATGATCATATTGGCGGAACACTCCCGAGCTAGGAAACGAGGATTGGGCGTGCTGCGCCGGTCAATCGGGAGTATGCATACACATCAGTGTAGGGCCCCTCGCAGGGGCCCTACCTCTGGTTAACCTTCCGCCAGGTGCTTGCCGATCAGGGCCAGGTTGTGGATCGCCGCGAGGCCGTACTGCGCGGCGCTGTTGGTGCTGACGAACGGCGCCTCGTGCACCGGATGCAGCACCTCCGGGCCGTCCACGAGGGTCAGCTCCCAGTTCTCCTGGTGCTGCAAGGGGTTGCGGTTGAGCTGGTCGCCCTCCCCCAGCCGGAACTTGCGCCAGGCCCACGCGGCCAGCTCGGCGTCGCCGGTGCGCGCGGCCGCGTACGCGGTGAGCCTGCTGTGCGCCTGGATCAGCGAGATGCCGCTCAGCCGCTCCCCCACCTCCGCCTCCTGCTGCTCGGGCGTGGCCAGGTAGAGCCGGCAGTACTCCAGCCACGCCGCCTCGAAGCCGGGCACGTCCAGGCCGAGGCCGATGAGCTCGGCGCACATCTCGGGCAGCCCGAACAGCGACGACAGATGCGAGATCGAGATCTTGTCCGTGGTGGTGTCGAACCGCCCCGTGGCCAGGTCCAGGCGGCCCTCGCCGGTCAGGAAGCGGCGGGGCAGCGCGCCGATGTCGGCCATCGTGCCCAGCAACCGGTCTCTGGCCCGCTCGTCGCCGTGCCGCTCCCACCGGGTCAGCCAGGCCGCCGCCAGCGACCCCCAGTCGGTGCCGAGCCCGACCGACAGCGCCGACGGGTCCGGGGTGTAGACGTCCTCGCGCACCTTGCGCGTGGGGTCGATGACGACGAACGTCTCCTCGGGCGTGCTCAGCTCGTCCATCAGGTCGCCGGTGCGCTCGTCGGCGGTCAGGTAGTAGTAGAAGCGCCGGTAGGCGGCGTTGGAGATGCGCAGCTGCTTGCAGCTGCAGCCCCAGTGCTGCACGTTGTGCCGGCTGCCCAGGCCCTTCCACCTGCCGAGGTGGTAGACGTCCACCTCGCCGGTGTGGCGGGTCATGGCCTCGGCGAAGCGGAAGACCTCGGCCCGCCCGGTGCGCAGGTACTGCAGCCACAGCCACAGGTCGGGCGAGAGCTCGGAGTTGTCCCAGGCGTAGCCGCCCACATCGTAGCGCCAGGTGTGCCGGTCGCCGTCGTAGGTGTGCATGACGTCGCCGTAGTCCCAGAACCCGTACCAGCGGCGCTGCTCGCGCTCGCGGACGTACAGGTCGAACAGGAAGTCCAGCCGGTCCTCGATCCGCGCGTGCGCGGGCGTGGAGCGGTCGGGCAGCTCCCAGACGCCGAACACGCCCGCCGCGCGCATCCGCTCGGGGGTGACCGCGAGCAGCCCGGGGGCGTTCATGGCGGCCGCGTGCGCGGCCAGGTCCGCGGAGGAGGGCGTCGCGTCGTACGCGCGCAGGGTCAGCTCGTGCGTACGCGCCACGCCGTGCGGGTCGCCGAACCCGGGCTCGTAGTCCTCGTACGTGACCTCCAGGCCCTCCAGTTGCTCGGCGAAGGTGTCCTGGCCCATGCCGTCGTGGTAGAAGCGCAGGTCCATGGCCGGCGCGGACGGCGACCACAGCCAGACGGTCGCGGTGGCGAGGCCGGTGGCCGCGTTCCTGATGTCGAGCCTGGCGGGATGCAGCCGCCAGAAGTCGCGCAGCCCGAAGCCGAGGCCGCCGCTGACGCCGCCGGCGTAGCCGTAGCCGGCCGAGCGGGTGCCCGAGGGGATCGTCACCCACGAGTGGCCTGCGGCGGTGCGCTTGCGCAGGGTGAAGCCGTCGGCGGAGCCCTGGTCGAGGGTGTAGTCGTTCCAGGCGGGGATGAGGTGCAGGCGGGTGGCCACCTCGGGGTCGATCTCGCCGGCCGCCCTGCCCTCGACCTGCGCCCGCCGCGCGGACTCGCCGGGGTCGCGGCGCAGTCCCGTCAGCCCGCGCACGGCCTCGGTGAGGAAGCCCTCGGTCCCGGCCAGCCGCACGTGCCTGTCGTGGAGCTCGTCGCGCATGACGACGTCGGCCCGCAGGCCGAGCCCGGCCAGGAAGTCGCGCTCCGCGTCGCCGTCCCAGACGAACGTGTGCATGATCCGCACGTTCTCCGCGCCCGCGTAGAAGTACAGGCGCACGGTGAACGGCAGCCAGTCGCCGTGCCGGCCCTCCAGCCGCACCACGGCGCGCACGGGGCCGTCCTGCTCGACCGTGACCAAGGTGACCTGGCCGGTGCTCTGCTCGCGGGCCGCCTGGCCGCCCTCGTCGGGGGTGGGCTCGCTCTGCCGGAGGCTGACCAGGCGGACGTCCCTGGCGATCTCGCGGCTCCCGCGCGAGATCGAGCGGGCCAGCGTTCCGCCGGACTCCTCGATCGTCCAGGTGACCACGCCGGTGCTCACGCGCAGCACGCCGCCGTCACGCACGACGGTGACGGGGACGGCGGGCTCCGCGGGCTGGGCGGGGTCGATGACCGGCTCGATCCGGTACGCCTCCGCGGCCGGCCGCGCGCCGATCGCGTGCGCGGACCACTTGACCGACCCGTCGGGCCAGGTGGCGGTCACCCAGCTCTGCACGGGCACCTCGCCCCCGTTCGCGTCGGCCAGCGCGAACGGCGTGTCCCGCCCGACCGCGCCCCGCGGCCACGGAACCCCCCAGGTCACCCCTTCCTCTCCCGGCCGGTCCAGCCAGCGAAGCGCGGCCTCCTCACGGCCAAGATGCTGCGTCAAATCGTTTCCTCGCTCACGTGATCTCCTTCAGCCGTGCGGCCACGATCGCGGCCACCTCGTCGGCGCCGCGGAAGCAGAAATGGGTGTCGTCGGCCACTCCGCCGGGATAGAGCGGATGCGCGCCCGGCGGGAAATGGGTGAACAGGGCCTTCGAGCCGTCCGGGCCGAGCCGCTCGTACAGCTCGGTGGTCGCGGCGGTCAGGTCGATCAGCGGCACGCCCGCGGCGGCGGCCAGCGCGCGCACCTGGCCGGGGTAGCCGCCGTGGGTCGGCGCCAGCCGATCGCCCTCGAACCGGCGCCGCTGCACGGGCGTGCACAGCACCGGCAGCGCCCCGGCCCCGCGCGCCTCCTCGACGAAGGCGCGCAGGTTGTCCTGGTAGGGCAGCTCGGGCTCTTTCTGGTCGTTGTGCCCGAACTGGAGCACCACCAGGTCGCCCGGGGCGATCTCGCGCAGCAGCGCCGCCCACAGCCCCTCGGCGCGGTGGCTGGCCGTGGTGGCGCCGCCCTTGGCGAAGTTGCGCACCGGGCCGCCGACGTAGGGCCCGAGCTGCGCCCCCCACCCGGACATCGGTGCCTCGAAGGCCGGGCAGGAGGCGACCGTCGAGTCGCCCGCCAGCAGGACGGTGCGGGTCACTCCTTGACGCCCCCGATCAGCACGCCCTTGGCGAAGTGCTTCTGCAGGAACGGGTAGAAGAACAGGATCGGCAGCGTCGCGATGACGATGACCGCGAACTTCAGCCCCTGCTCCGGCGGGATCCAGGTCCTGTCCATCTGCGCCAGGGCGGCCGCGGCGTCGGTGTTGGTGAGCTGGCGGACGAGGATCTGCAGCGTCCACTTGTTCGGGTCGGTGATGTACAGCAGCGGCGACATGTAGTCGTTCCAGATCGCCACCGCGTAGAACAGCGAGAACGTCGCGATGATCGGCTTGGACAGCGGCAGCACGATCTTGAAGAAGACGCCCATCTCGTTGCAGCCGTCGATCCTGGCCGCCTCCTCCAGGGCCTGCGGCAGCTCCTGGAAGAAGCTCTTCACGATGATCAGGTAGAACGGGTTGATCGCCAGCGGCAGGATCAGCGCCCAGTAGCTGTCGAGCAGCCCCAGGTCGCGCACCACCAGGTAGGTGGGGATCATGCCGCCGGAGAACACCATCGTGAAGATGACCAGGTTCAGGACCAGCGCCCGGCCCGGCAGGTACCGCTTGGCCAGGGGGTAGGCCATGGTGAAGGTCAGCAGCACCTGCACCACCATGCCGACCGCGGTCACGCCGATGGTCGTGAGCAGGGAGCGGACGAAGGTGGGGGTGGCGAAGATGTACGCGTACGACTCCGTGACGATCTTCTCCGGCCACAGGAAGAACGGCCGCGCGGCGATCTCCGCCTCGCCGGCGAACGACGCGGCCAGCACGTACAGCATCGGCAGGATCGTGATCAGCGCCAGGCCGACGAGGACGACGATGTTGAGCATGTCGAACACGCGGCTGCCGGCCGAGCTGGTGTTGTTCGCTGCCAGCTCGGTCTTCTTCTTGGTCTGAGTCATGGTGGCCATGCCAGGGCTCCTTAGAACAGTCCCCGCTGGCCGAGGCGCTTGGCCAGCCAGTTGGAGCCGAAGATCAGGACGACGCCGGCCACGCCCTTGAACAGGCCGACCGCGGTGGAGTAGCTGATGGCGCCGTTCTGGATGCCGGCGTAGTAGACGTAGGTGTCGAACACGTCCGCGACCTCGCGGTTCAGCGAGGTGGTCATCAGCCAGATCTGCTCGAAGCCGGTGTCCAGCAGGTTGCCGGAGGCGAGGATGGCCATGACCACGACCGTCGGGCGGATCGCGGGCAGCGTGACGTGCCAGAGCTGGCGGAAGCGGCCCGCGCCGTCCATGCGGGCGGCCTCGTACAGGTTGGGGTCCACGCCAGCCAGCGCGGCCAGGTAGATGATCGTGCCCCAGCCCGTCTGCTTCCACAGCTGCTGCAGGATGATCAGCGGCCGGAACCACTCTTCCTGCGCCATGTAGTCGATCTTGGCGGTGTCGCCGAGGAGGTCGCGCATCCAGGCGGCCAGCACGCCGAAGTCGGCGGAGAAGAGCACGTACGTCAGGGACGCGACGATGGTCCAGGACAGGAAGTGCGGGATGTAGACGAGCGACTGGACCGAGCGCTTGAGGAAGTTGATCCGCAGCTCGTTCAGCAGCAGCGCGACGACGATCGGCGCGGGGAAGACGAAGACGATGTGCAGCAGCGCCAGGAACAGCGTGTTGAACATCAGCCGGCCGAAGTCGGGGCCGGAGAGGAGGGCCTCGAAGTGCTTGAGGCCGACCCACGGGCTGCCCGAATAGCCGAGGAAGGGCAGGAAGTCCTGGAACGCGATCGTCACGCCGTACATCGGCAGATATTTGAAGATCACGAAGTAGGCGAGGCCCGGCAGGAGCATCAGGTAGAGCCAGCGATAGCGCCGCAGCGCGGTGCCGAGCGGCACCTTGTCGGCCCGCTTCGGCTTCCTCGCCTTGGGCGCCGCCTTCGCGGGAGGCGTCGCCAGGTCGGTGGCCACAGCGGCCTCCTTTCATGGAGGGGCCCGGAAGCTCCCGGGCCCCTCAGGCGTCGTGACTACTTGGGCAGCTTCGCGAGCAGGTCGTTGACCTCGGTGGTCACCTGGGTGCCACCGCCGTCGTACCAGCGCTTGATCTCGCCCTTGAACTGCTCCTCCGTCATGGCGCCCGACAGGTACTTGACCCGCGCGTCAGAGACGATCTTGTCGATCTGCGGGCCCTTCTCGATCGCGGCGGGCGCGACCACGGGCAGCCCCACGTTGTGGACGGCCGTCTTGAGGTCCTCCGCCATCAGCTCGTTCTGGAGCTTGATCATGTTCTTGTACGCCTCACCGGACGGGACGCGCATGTAGGCGATGCCGCCGATGTCCATCGTGCCCTTGGTGCTGAGCTGGATGAAGGCGTCGTCCACGTTGTCCTGGACGGTCTTGACGGCCGGGTCGTCCTCGTTGATCAGCGCGGCGGTGTCGCCGTTCTCGACCTTGAAGTTGCGGCCCTCGATGCCGTTCTGGAGCAGGACCTGGCCTTCCTTGGTGGCCAGCTTGTCCAGCGTCTTCAGCACGTTGTCCAGCTCGGCCTCGGTCCGCACGCTCTGCTTGGAGATGGCGAGGGAGTCGGCGTAGCCGGTGAACGGGTAGGAGAACTTCTGGCCGTCGGCCCGCTTCAGGTTGCCGACCATGGCGACCTTGTTGCCGTAGTCCTTGTCCCCCGAGTCCTTGAACAGGTCGAGGACCTGGCGGGAGCGGATGTTCACGTCGATGATCATGCCACCCCTGCCGTGGAAGAACGGCTCGTTCCACTTGGCGGAGTCGAGGGTGGCGAAGTCGGGGTTGACCAGGCCCTCGTCGACCATCTTCTTCAGCCACTTGTTGGCCTCGAGGAACTCCGGCGTGTCGAACCCGGGCACGACCTTGCCGTTGCGCTCGCCCCAGCCGTTGGGGGCGCCGAACCAGGTCTCGATGACGTCGTACGGGCTGGCGCTGGCGTAGTTACCCGGCCACTTCGGGATGATGAGCCCGTAGGTGTCCTTCTTGCCGTTGCCGTCGGGGTCCTTCTCCGCGAACGCCTTGGCGACCTGGTAGAAGTCCTCGACCGTCTCCGGCTCCTTGAGCCCGACCTTCTCGAGCCAGTCCTTGCGGATGACGATCGCCGAGCGCAGCAGGGGCCGCATCCGGTAGAGACCGTAGGTCTTGCCGTTGATGGAGGAGTTGAGCGCGGCCTGGGCGTTCGCCGGCTTCAGGTTCGGATACTTGTCGAGCTTGTCGGTCAGGTCCCAGAACGCTCCGGCCTGCGCGGCCTTCACGAACGCCGGCAGGTGCGGGTCCACCACGACGACCTGCGGAATGTTGTCCGAGGCCAGGGTGACGTTGATCTTCTCGGTGTACTCGGCGTTGGGCACCCAGGTGACCTTGAGCTTCTTGCCGAGGAACTTCTCGATGGCCTGCTGCAGCTCGCCTGTCGGCTCGGGCGCAGTGCCGAACAGCTTCGACATGAACGTGATCGTGTTCGGGTCGGACTGAGGCGCGTCGCCACCGCCGGAGCAGGCAGAAGCGGTGAGAGCAGCCGTTAGCGTTAACACACCGGCGAAGAGCCGCCGGCGACGCGATGCGCTCATGAGTTCCCTTTCGAATGCAGGCGCGCCTCGTTCTCCTCGAAGAAGCGCAGGCAGAGCCACGTGTTGAGGTAAATCCACGCGCCGATGCTGATCAGCGGCGCGAGGAGGGGCGCCGCCGAGGTCGCGAAGGCGATAGCGGAGAGGGCTAGCAGCAACAGCACGGACGACGCCGGACGCATGAGCGCTAGCTGGGCCGCCTTGGGCCAGCAGGCCCGCAGCGGCAGGTCGTAATGCACGTACAGCGGCCCGACGTACGCCCCCGCACCTGCGAGTGCGATGAGCGAGACGAAGGTCGCGATCCGCAGGGCCCCCATGTCCGGGCCCAGCGCGGAGAAGTACAGGTAGTTGCCGATCAGCACGGTGGCGAGCACCGCCGCCGGCAGGACCAGCAACGAGGCCCGGACGAACTCCCGTCGGTAGACGGTCCAGAATTCTGTCCAAGCCTGAAACGATTCATTACGGGCATGCCGTCGAGCCATGGTGTAGGCGGCTACGGTGGCGGGCCCGAGCCCGAGGATCACGCCTCCAGCGAGGGTGAAAACGATCCACATCAGGTTCAGGCGAGCCGCCCAGATGAGCTCTGAGCAGGCAGCTTGAATCCTGATCGACATGGCGGGATGGTTCATCCGGCACCACCTTCTCGTGGCATGTGCACGGATACGGGGGTGGAGTGTTGCACCGTGGTTCCTGGCCAGTTACAAGCTAGTGAACGGCGGTTGGTGCGAAATTAGTGTTGAATCGACTCAAAGTCAATGACGAGATACGCGGAGATTTCCGTACTCTCCGATGAGCGGCGCCATCTGGCGAAACCCCATCTTGCCTCCAGCCAGGGCCGGACCGCCGATCGAGCCGTCGTCCTCCCAGCGGAACGAGACCAAATCGTTGACGGAGAACGTGATCTCCGGCCCCTTGACCTCGATGCGGACGGCGTAGGGACCCCGGGCGTCGAGCACCCCGGGCAGCGGGTCGGCACCCTGCGCGACCAGGTGAAACCCATGGCTCTTGCGCAGATTGCAGGTGTGCAGCGCGCGCTCCGACTCCCACATGCGGCGGAAGTAGGACACGTGATAGGCGTCGATGTCGCCGTGGTGGTACTGCTCGTACGGTCCGGTGCGCTCGGCCAGGCCGGGATCCAGGACGTCCTCGCCGTTCCTGCCCCGGGCGTGGAAGAACATGATCGCCAGCCCCGGCTCCCTGACCGGCCAGAAGTCCCATTCGATCCGCACGTCGGCGGGGAATTCCTGCGGACACCACAGGACCAGGTTGGCCGCCTGGCCCTCGGACGGCGGTCTCAGGCTCTCCAGGCGCATGCGGCCTTGGGGGAAGGAGACGGCTCCGTCTCCCTCCATCCGGAAACCCTCCAGGTCTTCGGGGCCGGCCAGGGGGTTGCGATAGAGCTCGGTCAAGTAAGCCTCCTGTGCGGTGGTCTCAGGTTGCGGTGACGCCGCGCACGGAACAGCCTCTCCACGGCACGCCGGCCGGGGATCCCGGCGGTCAGAGGTCGCGGCGCAGCGCGCTGGACTCCCTGATCACCAGGTCGGGCTGGAAGATGACCTGCCGGTGCCGATGCTGCTCAGGCTCGGCGACCTCTTCGAGCAGCAGGTCGATGGCCGTCCGCCCGAGCAGCTCACGCGGCTGCCTGATGGACGACAGGGGGACGGCGGCGGCCGCCGCGAAGTCGATGTCGTCGTAGCCGATGATGGCCAGGTCCTCGGGCACCCGTAGCCCGTGGGTGGCCATCGCTTGTAAGAACCCCAGCGCCATCATGTCGTTGGCGCAGAAGGCGGCGGTGGGCCTGTCCTCGGCGGGCAGGGCCGCCACCCGTTCGCCGATCGCCCGCCCCTCGGCCACGGTGAGCGTCGACGCGGCGGAGGTGAGCAGCTCGACGGCGCCGTCGGCAGCGGCGACGGCGCTGGTGACGCCCGCGCGCCGCTCCGCCACCTGTTTGATCGACGGCGGCCCGCCGACGAACATGATCCGCCGGTGCCCCCGCTCGATCAGATGGGCACCGGCGATCTGGCCGCCGAGCCGGTCGTCGACGGCCACCGAGCACTGCAGGCCCGTGGCCGGGCTGTCGACCAGCACCACGGGGGTGCCCCGGGCGACGAGCTCCTCCAGCCAGGGGCTCTCCATCTCGACAGGGGTGATCAGTATGCCCATGACCCGCTGCTGTTCGAGCTGGTCGAGGTGGCGGCGCTCGCGGCCGGGGTCGCCGGCGCTGTTGCAGAGCACCACCATCGAGTCGTGGTCGTCGGCCACCGATTCGGCGCCCTGGGCGACGTCCACGAAGAAGGGGTTGGACACGTCGAGCACGACGAGCCCGACGGTACGGCTGCGCCCGACCCGCAGGTGGCGGGCCACCTCATTGCGGACGAAGCCCAGTTTCTTGATTGCTTCGAAGACGCGTTCGCGTGTGGCGGGGGACACGATCTCCGGGCGGTTGAGCACATTGCTCACCGTGCCCACAGAGACGCGCGCCAGCTGCGCGACCTCCTTGATGTTCCTGGTCGCCATCGATCCTCACGAGGCCGTGCTGCTGTAAGTGCATGATCCGCTGCTTTCGGTGATCCGCTGGACGCGGTCGCACCGCACAGGTGCAGAAACCGCTGTCTGGGGTGGACCGCCGAAAGCGGCTGCACCGTGAACTCGCTCAGCATAGCGGCATTCAAGATTTTATTGAATCGTCTCAACCACACAGAACGGTCACGCCGGGCCACCGGGCGGCGGCGTCGCGGCGCCGGCCTTCATGCCGTCGAGCATCAGGCGCAGGTATCGCGCGGGCTGCGCCGCCACCGGCTCGGGCAGGTGGTCGGGGTGGCAGGTGAAGACGTTGAGCAGGTGGACGAGGTCCTCGACGCCGACGTCGGCGCGCATCGAGCCCTCGGCCTGAGCCCTGCGCACGAGCCCGTCGAACCGCTGCACCCACTGCGCCCGCATCCGCGCGAACTCGGAACGCTCCACGAACGCCTCCTCGGGCAGCTCGGCCAGCGCGGTGGCCAGCGCGGCGCGGCCCGGCTCCGCGGCCCAGGAGACGAAGTCCCAGATCGCGCTCCAGGCGTCGGAGGCGGTGCTCGCGGCCCGGTCGAGCGCTTCGGCCATCGTGTGGATGTAGTGGTCGCCGACGGCCGCGATCAGCGCGTGCCGGTCGGGGAAGCGGCGGTAGAGCGTGCCGACCCCGACACCCGCGCGCTTGGCGATGGCCTCCATGGGCGCGTTGACGCCGCGCTCGGACACCACCTCGGCGGCCGCGACGACGATCTTGTCCAGATTCCGCCTGGCATCAGCGCGCACGTACGACTCCAAAGTGGACGACTCGATTCCGGTTAGTGTAGCGTCCGGGCAACCGGAATTCGAGATTCCACTTAGGAGGACGACGATGATCGTGGTGACCGGTGCCACCGGCTCCATCGGACGGGCCCTCGTCGGGCGGCTGACGCGCTCCGGCGGGCACGACGTGCTCGCGGTGGTCCGCCGCCCGGCCGGGGATCTGGGCTGCGACCAGGCGCTGGGCGACTTCGACCAGCCCGAGAGCATCGGCGGGCTGCTGTCGCCCGGCGACCGCCTCTTCCTCAACAGCTCGCTGTGGCCCGGCTTCGCCGACGCCCACCGCGCGGTGATCGACCTGGCCGCCCGCGCGGGCGTGGCGCAGGTGGTGGCGGTGTCGGTGCGGGACGCCACGCCGGGCGCGAAGCTGGGCGGCGGCATGCACGGGACGGTCGACGCCCACCTGCGGAAGTCGGGCCTGCCGTACGCGATCCTCCAGCCGACCGGCTTCATGCAGAACCTGCCGCGCGAGGTGCGGGACGGCCGCTTCTACGGCTCGTACGGCCCCAAGCCGGTCAACTACATCGACACCCGCGACATCGCCGAGGTGGCGGCGGCACTGCTGACCCGCCCGGTGGCCGAATCCGGCGACCACGTGCTCACCGGGCCCGAGTCGCTGTCCCACGACCAGATCGCCGCCGCGATCAGCACCGCCATCGGCCACACGGTCCGGTACGTGAACCTGCCCGTCCCCGAGATGACCGCGCACCTGGAACGGCAGGGCATCCCGCAGCCGCACGCCGGCGACCTGGCCGAGCTGATGGCCGACACGGGCGACGGCCGATGGGCGACGACCACGACGGCGGTCGAGGACCTGACAGGCCGCCCGCCCCGCCCGCTGTCCGCCTTCCTCGCCGACCACAGAACCGCTTTCGTGGCCGACGGCCACAGAGCCGCTTTCGTGGCCGACGGCCACAGAGCCGCTTTCGTGGCCGACGGCCACAGGGCCTCATTCGCGGAAGACCACTCCGGCCAGGGGCGCACCGCGTCATAGCCGCGCGCTCACCCCGGGTCCACCACGCGGACGCGGACCGCCCTGAAGGTGGCCGGGGTCTCCCGCAGCACGGCCAGCCGCGGATCCGGCACCACCACGAACGGCTCGGTCTCCAGCGCGAGCAGCGGCGCGAGCCGCCGATCCGGCCGCAGGGCGTCCACCGCCCTGCGGTCCCCGCCCAGCACCATCCCGTCCAGCTCCCCCAGGTACGGCGACAGCACCCGCACCGCCGTCTCCACCGCGTCGTCGAAGACCTGGGCCGCCTGGTTCTTGCGCCGCCTGGCGAAGCGCTGCTGCGACCACCCGCCGGCCGCCGTACGCCCCTGCACCAGCCGCGACCCCACCTTCGACGCCACCAGCGCCGAGCCGTGGAAGACCCCCGCCGCGTAGCCGCCGAGCCGCACCAGGAAGACCCCCACCCGCCGCTCGGCCCCCGCATGGGCGACGAGCCGGGTGACGTGCGGCGGCCCCGGCTTCATCGGCGGGAACGGCACGTGCAGCTCGGCCAGCGCCCCGTCCTCCGCCACCAGGCGCACGACGCGCGCGTCGCCCGACGCGGAGAAGGGGCCGTGCCGCCCGGCGAACCCGTCGATCCACGGGTGCACCCGCTCCGGCGGCACCGTGACCCACCGGCCGCCGCCTCTGGCCGGACATGCGCTCATGCCCCGAAGGCTAGCCGAACTCCGTTCCCGCCCCAGCCTGGCGGGGAACCGAAGCGGAAATGTCGGTAAATTCTGTTTCGCGGGGCTTCTGGGGCGGCTGGGGCAGGAGCACCATCGGTATGTGTCCTCCCTGCTCACCAGCCCCATGGTGGATCTCGACACCGGTGCCGTGATCGCGCACCCGGCCGTCGTCGACTCCGCCGGCGTCCTCCGGGCCACTCCGCTGCCCATGGTGCTGGAGCTGCCCATCCGGGTGGTGCTGTCGGGCGCGGGCGCGCTGGCTCCCCTGCACGAGGCGCTCAGGCGGGCGGGGCGGCATCCGCGCGAGGCGATCCTGCTGCTCTCGGGACCGTGCCAGGAGCAGGACAGACGGCTGCTCAAGGTGGGGATCGACGGCCTGCGCACGATCGGCTACCTGATCGGCTTCGCGGACGTGGGCTCCGGCGGCGCGTCGCTGGACCTGGTCACGGACGCGGCCCCGTACCTGCTGGCCCTCGACCCCGAGCTGGTCGCGCGCATCCCCGGCGACCACCGCGCGGTCGCGGTGGCGCGGTCGGTGGTGACGCTGTCCCGCGGCATCGGCGCGCACGTGCTGGCCCCGGGCGTCGAACGCGAGCCGCAGCTCGCGGTGGCCCGCGGCCTCGGCGTGCGCCTCGCGCACGGCCCTCTGGTCGCCCCTGGACCCGACGGCAAGATACGGGTGCCGCTCCCGGTCGCCGAGGAGTCGCCGGACGCGGTCATGTTCGGCCCCCGCGTGCAGGAGCTGCTGCTGCCCGCCGTGACGCTGCCGGCCGGGGCCAAGGCGGAGGAGGTGGTCACCGCGTTCGGGCACGAGCCGACGATCACCAGCGTGATCCTGGTGGATGAGTTCCAGCGGCCCAAGGGCAGCCTGGACCGCAGCAGGTTCCTGCTGTCGTTCGCGGCCCGCTACGGCCACGCCCTGCACGGCTCGAAGCCGGCGCAGCGGCTGGCGGACCCGCCGCGCACGGTTCCGCGGACCACCCCGGCCATCGCCGCCATGCAGGCGGCCGGCCGGGACGCGCACCGGGTCTACGACGACCTGGTGGTGACCGACGAGCTGAACCGCTGCCTCGGCATCGTGCGCGTCTCCGACCTGATCAGGCAGGTGACCTCCATCAGGAGCTGATAACGACTCGCGGCCGGTGCTGGGCGGCGACGTGGCCCCCGGGATAGGAATGAGCCATGGACCGGCCGCTCGGCAGACGCGCCCTCATCGGACAGACGCTGCTCGGCGCGGGCCTGCTGGCCGGCGCGGGCGCGTGCACGGCGACCCCGGCGGCCCCAGCCACCCCGGCAGCCACCCCGGCGGCGGGCGGCGGCACGGACCCGGCGTTCGACCCGGCGGACTGGGCCTCCGTACGCGCGCAGTTCGCGATGGATCCGGCCTATGCGCAGTTCGCGGCGTTCGTGCTGGCGCCCGCCCCCGCACCGGTGCGCGCGGCGATCAGGACCCATCGCGACGCCCTCGACGCCGACCCCGAGTACACCCCGCAGGGCGGGCAGTCCCCCGACCAGACCGTGCGCGAGGCGGCGGCCCGCTACCTGGGCGCGGAGGCGGGCGGCATCGCGCTGACCGACAGCACCACGATGGGCCTCGGCCTGCTCTACTCCGGCATCCGGCTGCTCCCCGGGCAGGACGTGCTGACCACCGAGCACGACTTCCTGGCCACCCACGAGGGGCTGCGGCTGCTGGCCGGGCGCACGGGGGCGAAGGTGCGCAAGGTCAGGCTGTACGACGACCCGGCCACGGCCTCGGCCGACCGGATGGTGTCCGCCGTCAAGGCGGGGCTCGGCCCGCGCACGCGGGTGGTCGCGGTCACCTGGGTCCATTCCAGCACCGGCGTGCGCGTGCCCGTCCGCGCCATCGCCGACCTGCTGGCCGAGGCGAACAAGGGCCGCGACGAGCGCGACAGGGCGCTGCTGTGCGTGGACGGCGTGCACGGGTTCGGCGCGCTGGCCGACGGCGTGGCGGACCTGGGCTGCGACTTCCTGGCCAGCGGGACGCACAAGTGGCTGTTCGGGCCGCGCGGCACCGGCATCGTGTGGGGCCGGGCCTGGGACGCGGTCGCGCCGGTCATCGCCAGTTTCAGCGAGGCCTCGTTCGCCGCCTGGCAGGAGGGCAGGGAGCCGGCCGCGAGCACGGCCGAGCTGGTCACGCCCGGCGGGTTCAAGGCGTTCGAGCACCGGTGGGCGATGGCGCAGGCCTTCGGGTTCATGACGGCGATCGGCAAGGACCGCGTCCAGCGGCGCACCCAGGAGCTGGCCACCAGGCTCAAGGCGGGGCTGGCCGGGATCCCGCACGTCACGCTGGCCACGCCGCGCGCGCCCGAGCTGTCGGCCGGGCTGGTGTGCTGCTCGATCGAGGGCGTGCAGCCGTTCGAGGCGGTGCAGCGGCTGCACGCGGGGAAGGTGGTCGCGAGCACGACTCCGTACAACCCCTCGCTCCTGCGCTTCGGCACCAGTATCGTGACGAGCCCCGAGCAGGTGGATCAGGCGGTCAAGGTGGTGGAAGGGCTGCGATGAGCTGGGCGGAGCCGTACGGGCCGTTGATCGAGACCCGCGTGCGCCTGCTGACCTGGAACGTGTGGGGCGAATACGGCCCGCACGCCGAGCGCACCCGGCAGATCGAGAAGGTGGTGCGCGAGCTGGCCCCCGACGTGGTCGCGCTGCAGGAGTGGGCCGGCCAGTCGCTCGGCTACGAGCACTCCGCCGCGAGCTCGGGCGCCCTGCCGTGCGGGGTGCTGTCGCGCTGGCCGATCCTCCGGCACGAGGAGCGGCATCTGGCGGGCGGCGCGATGCCGGGCAGCGTGCTGTTCTGCGAGCTGGCGGGGCCGCGCGGGCCGTTACAGGTGTTCAGCGTGATCCTCGGCTCGTTCCGGCTGGACGAGTCCGAGGTGCGCCAGGCGCAGGTGCGGGCGCTGACGGCGTTCGTGGGCGAGGTGGCCTCGCGCCGGCATCCCGCGGTGGTGTGCGGCGACTTCAACGCGCCGCCCGACAGCGACGAGATCAGGATGCTGACCGGGCGCACGGCTCCCGGCACGCCCGGCGTGGTGTTCTACGACTCCTGGGAGGTGGCCGGCGACGGCGGTCCAGGACATACGTGGTGCAACGCCAATCCGTGGGCGCGCCCGGGGCTCTATCCCGACCGCCGTTTCGACTACGTCCTGAGCGCCTGGCCGCGCGCCGGGGGCGCGGGCCACCCGGTGCGCTGCGAGGTGGCGGGCGACAGGCCGCAACCGGCCTCCGACCACTACGCCGTGCTGGCCGAGCTGCGCTACTGACCGCCGGCGGCTAGACCCAGCCCTGGGCCTTGGCCCGCTGCACGGCCTCGATGCGGTTGCGGGCGTGCGTCTTCTGGATGGCCGAGGACAGATAGTTGCGCACGGTCCCCTCCGACAGGTGCAGCCGCCTGGCGATGTCGCCGATCGTCGAGCCGTCGGCCGCGGCCGCCAGCACGTCGCGCTCGCGCGCCGACAGCGGGTTGGGCCCGGCGCTGAGCGCCGCCGCGGCCAGCGCGGGGTCGATGACCCGCTCCCCCGCGTGCACGCGCCGGATGGCCGCCGCGAGCTCCCTGGCCGGGCTGTCCTTGACCATGAACGCCACCGCGCCCGCCTCCATCGCCGTGCGCAGGTATCCGGGCCGCCCGAACGTCGTCAGGATCATCACCCGGCAGCCCGTCACCTGGGCGGTGATCTCGGCCCCGGCGGTGAGCCCGTCCATCACGGGCATCTCGATGTCGAGCAGCGCGATGTCGGGCCGCACCTTGGCGGCGACGGCGACGGCCTCCGCGCCGTTCGCGGCCTCGCCGACGACCTCGATGTCGGGCTCCAGGCCGAGCAGGGAGGCCAGCGCGCCGCGCACCATGCCCTGGTCCTCCGCGAGCAGCACCCGGATCATGCGCGCGCCTTCGCGCCGGCCGGGACGAGCAGCCTGAGGTGGTGCCCGCCGCCGGGCCGCGGCCCGGCGGTCATCGTGCCGCCCGCGTCCGCCGCCCGCTCGCCGAGGCCGCGCAGCCCGCTGCCCGGCGTGTACGGCTCGACGCCGCCCTTGCCGTTGTCCACGATCTCCAGGATGGCCTCCCCGCCCTCGTACGTCACCTTGATCTCGCACGTCGTGGCCCGTGCGTGCCGCACGACGTTCGTGGTGCCCTCGCGCACGGCCCACCCGAACAGCCCGTCGAGCGGGGCCGGCAGCGGCGTCCCCGCGACGCGCACCTGCTCGCGCACGCCCGCCGCGCGCAGCACGGCCCTGGCGCCGTCGATCTCCTCCGGCAGGCTGCGCTGCCGCCAGCCGGTGACCGCCTCGCGCACCTCCGTCAGCGCCTTCCTGGCCACGGTCTCGATGTCCGCCATCTCCTTGCGGGCCTGCGGCGACTCCTCCGCCAGCCGCCCGGCCAGCTCGCTCTTGAGCACGATCAGCGACAGGCTGTGGCCCAGCAGGTCGTGCAGGTCGCGGGCGATGCGCAGCCGCTCCTCCGTCACGGCCAGCCTGGCCACCTCGTCCTGGGCCAGCCGGAGCTTGACGTTGAGCACCCTGCTGTTGCGGACGCTGATGAACAGCACGCCGAGCGTCACCACCTGGAACGCCAGGACGATGATGCCTTCGAGCTCGCTGTGGTTGATGATGCCCGCGACGATGACGACGGCCAGGTTGGCCAGCATGGCCCACAGCGCGAGCGCGGGCGGCAGCGTGAATCCGTACAGGACGACGGTGTAGACGGGCAGGCTGAGCCAGGAGCCGCCGAAGACCAGCGCGCCGGTCACGCCGAGGGCGGTGGTGAGCGCGAGCAGCGGATAGGTCCAGCGGCCCCGCTCCAGGAAGCTCTTCACGCTCAGCACCGTGGCCAGGAACGCGGCGACGAAGGTGAGGAGCAGCACGCCCGCCCAGATCGCCCGGGCCCCGGTGAGCACGCCCACCACGATCTCCGTGACGGGGAAGACGAGGTAGACCAGGCCGACGGAGATGCCGAGCAGCCGCCGCCCGCGCGACGGCGTGTCCTCGTCCCCGGCGAAGCTGATCCGTTCGGCGAAGCTCATGCCCGAACAGTAGCCCGGCGGTAGAGGTAGACCGCCACGCCGCCGAGCCCCAGCGCCCACCCGGCGAGGACGAGGAGATCCGTCATGGGCAGGCCGTGGCCGCCGACCACGCTCCAGCCGAGCGCGGCGTAGTGGAAGGAGGGGGTCAGCCCCGCGATGGTCTTCATGGTGGCGCCGAGGATCTCGGGCGGGAACCACAGGCCGCCGGCCAGCGCCAGCGCGAACATGCAGAGCATGGCCGCGGGCTGGGCGGCGTCGGCCGACAGCACCGACCCGATCGCCAGGCCGAGCGCGACGAAGGGGACGGTTCCGAGCCACAGGGTGATCAGCAGCAGCGCCCACCGGCCGGGCGGCAGCGACACGCCCTGCTGCACGATCGCGACCAGGCTGACCAGCAGCAGGGAGGGCAGCACGAGCACCATCGCGGCGACCAGCTTGGTGACGATGATCGCCCAGTTCGGCAGCGGGGTGATCTGGAGCTGGCGCAGCCAGCCGGACTGGCGTTCCGTGGCCCAGGGCACGGCGGAGCTCATCATGGACGAGGCCAGCGCGCCGTAGGCGGCCATCGACACCATCAGCCCGACGCTGTAGCTGACGCCGGACTCGTCGACCTGATCGCCGTAGATGTTGGCGTTGATCAGGTAGAGGACGACGGGGAAGACGACCACGAAGATGAGGTAGCGCCGGTTGCGCAGCATGCGCAGGGCTTCGGTTCTGCCGTAGTAGAGCATCAGGACTCCCTGGTGATCGCGAGGAAGGCGGCTTCGAGGTCGGCGCCGGACAGGTGCAGGTCGCGCACGTCGAGCGTGGTGCCCCGGTAGAGCCCGGCGACGGTGGCGTCCGTGTCGGAGGTGTGCAGCGTGACGACGCCCGCGGAGACCTCGACGGCGCTGACGCCCGGGAGCGTGCCGAGCCCGGCGGCGGGCTGCTCCCCGAGGGCGAAGCGGACGGTCTGCCCGCCGACGCCCCGCTTGATCTCGGCGGCGGTGCCGTCGGCGGCCACCCGGCCCCTGGCGATGACGATCACCCGGTCGGAGTGCTCGTCGGCCTCCTCCAGATAGTGGGTCGCGAACAGCACGGTCCTGCCGCCCGCCGCGTAGTCGTGCATGCCGGCCCAGAACCGCAGCCTGGACTCCACGTCCATGGCCGCGGTCGGCTCGTCGAGCAGCAGGATCCTGGGCGCGCCCGCCATCGCCAGGGCGAACCTGACCCGCTGGGCCTGGCCGCCGGACAGCTTGCCGGCCCGCCGCCCGGCCAGGGCGGTCAGGTCGGCCAGCTCCAGGATCTCGCCCAGCTCCAGCGGGTTCGGGTAGAGCCTGCGTACCAGGTCGACGAGCTCTTTGACGGACAGCTCCGGGATGAGCGCGCCGTCCTGGAGCATGGCGCCCAGCTCGCCGTCCTTGACGGCCTGGGCGGGGGTGCGGCCGTGGATGGAGATCGTGCCCTGGGTGGGCGCGAGCAGGCCGAGCAGCAGGTTGATGGAGGTCGACTTGCCGGCCCCGTTCGGGCCCAGCAGGGCCACGGTCCTGCCCGGCTCGATGGCGAGCGAGAGGTCGTCGACGGCGAGCACGTCCCCGTAGTGCTTGCTGACGTTGTCGAACACGATGGCGTTCATGGGGAAAACGCTAGGGCCGGGGATCTGGCGGGGTCAGTGCGTTCCTTCCGGGGTTGGCCGTGACATTTGTCAGGCCACCCGGCTCACCAGGCCGGTGTCGAGGCTGTAGTACGCGCCGATCACGGTGGCGGCGGCGTACAGGATGGGGTCGGCTCTCAGGCGGGCGACGGTGCGCAGGATGTGGGTGCGGACCATGGGCTCGACCTGGCCGTCCGAGGTGGCGTAGGCGGGTTCGAGGGCGGCGACGATGGCGGGCAGCTCGCCGGGGAGCGTCTGCCGCGTGCGTAAGGCGCGGGCGGCCGCCGTGACCGCGCCGCAGCGCTGATGACCGAGCACGACGACGAGGCGGGCTCTCAGGTCCTGCGGGCCGTACTGGACGGCCGCGGTGACCAGGGAGTCGAGCGTGTGCGCCGCCGTGCGCACGACCAGCAGGTCGCCGAGCCCGGCGTCGAACACCACCTCGGGCGGCACCCGCGAGTCGATGCAGGACAGCACCACCGCGCGCGGCGACTGACCGGCCGCCACCTGTCTCCTGTGTTCGGGGTCCTGGCGCGGGCGGCGGGACGTGCCCGCGGCCCAGCGCCGGTTGCCCTGCTCCAATAACGCCCACATGTGCCTGGCAGCACCACGCCAGGCGATCGGTTCGTCACGCACGGCTGCGATATGCCCGCCGGGCCCCCGCTCGCGCACAGGCCTGGCGGGCAGATGTCAGAGGCGGCAGGCGTAGATGTCGGTGACCAGGATGGCTCTTGCGCCGATGTCCCAGAGCTGGTCCATCACCTGCTGGTGGCCCTTGCGCCGGACCATGGCGCGCACCGCGACCCAGCCCTCGCGGTGCAGCGGGGAGACCGTGGGGCCCTCCATGCCGGGCGTGAGCGCGATGGCCTCCTCGATCCGCTCCGCGCGGATGTCGTAGTCCATCATGACGAAGTCGCGGGCGTGCACGACGCCCTGGATGCGGCGGACGAGCTGCCCGGCTCCGGGCGTCTCCGGCGTGCTCTGCCGCTTGATCAGCACGGCCTCCGACCGCATGATCGGGTCGCCGAACACCTCCAGGCCGACGTTGCGCAGCGTCGTGCCGGTCTCGACCACGTCGGCGACCGCGTCGGCCACGCCGAGCCTGATGGCGGTCTCGACGGCGCCGTCCAGCTTGATCACCCGGGCGTCGACGCCCTGGTCGGACAGGTATTTGTCGAGCAGCCCGGCGTAGGAGGTGGCGATCCGCTGGCCGTCGAGGTCCTTGACCGACGACATCGTGCCCGCCAGGGCGGCCAGGCGGAAGGTGGAGCCGCCGAAGCCGAGCGGCATGATCTCCTCGACCGGCGCGCCGGAGTCGATCAGCATGTCCCTGCCGGTGATGCCGACGTCGAGGGTGCCCTCTCCGACGTAGACGGCGATGTCGCGGGGCCGCAGGAAGAACAGCTCGCAGCCGTTGTCCTCGTCGACGACGACGAGCTCCTTGCTGTCCCGGCGGGAGCGGTAGCCGGCCTCTTTGAGCATGTGCTGGGCGGCTTCGCTGAGCGCGCCCTTGTTGGGTACTGCCAGACGCAGCATGTCAGGTCCTTCTTTTTGTCTCGCTGTCGCTTCTCCAGGGCTGGCGGTGGCGGGCGCGCGGCGCCCTAGAGATGCTTGTAGACCTGGTCGAGCCCGATGCCCTTGGCGATCATGAGCACCTGCACGTGGTAGAGGAGCTGAGAGATCTCCTCGGCGGCCCTGTCGTCTGACTCGTGCTCGGCGGCCATCCAGCTCTCGGCGGCCTCCTCGACGACCTTCTTGCCGATGGCATGGACGCCCGCGTCGAGCGCGGCCACGGTGCCCGAGCCCGCGGGCCTGGTCGTGGCCTTCTCTGACAGCTCGGCGAACAGCTCTTCGAAGGTCTTCATGGTCTCTCTCGTCGGTCGGCTGACGTGCCTGTTAAGCCTAGTCTGCGTGAGAGGGTGGCGCCGCCCCGCGTCCGCCACGCGAGACGGCGCTTTCTTCGGCCCAGCGCCTTGCGGGCTCCTGCGGTCTTCTCCACCCGGCGAAGGACACGCCGGCGGCGCTCAGCTCCGGCGGGCCGGCTCGCTTTCCCGCAGCACGCACCGGACGAGGTGCTCCTCGCCATGGACGGCGATCTCGTCCGCGCACGCGTCCACGGCGTGCGGGCAGCGCGTCCTGAACAGGCATCCGTCCGTCACCGGCGGCCCGGTCCCGCGCTCCCGGCGCGGCTCCCGCCGGCGCCCCGGAGCCTCGTGCGCCGCCCAGGGGTCGGGGGCGGCCTCGGCGAGCAGCTGGGTGTACGGGTGCCCGGGCGCGAGGATGACGTCGTCGGCCGGGCCACGCTCGACGATCTGCCCGCGGTACATGACCATGATGTCGCGGGCGAAGTGCCGTGCGGTGGCCAGGTCGTGGGTGACGTAGAGGACGGCCAGGTCCTCCTCCCGCTTGAGCCGGTCGATCAGGTTGAGTATCTCCAGCCTGATCGACACGTCCAGCATGGAGACCGGCTCGTCGGCCAGCAGCACCTTCGGACGCGGCGCCAGCGCCCTGGCGATCGCGACCCGCTGCCGCTGGCCGCCGGACAGCTCGTGCGGATACCTGCGGGCGTACGCGGCGGGCAGGTTCACCCGTTCCAGCAGCTCCTCCGCAGTGCCCGGCTGCTTGTGGATCTCCAGCGGGCGGCGCAGGCAGTAGCCGATCGTGTGGGCCGGGTTGAGCGACCCGAACGGGTCCTGGAAGACCATCTGGACGTCCTTGCGGTAGTCGGAGGTCTCCAGCAGGATCTCGCCCGAGGTGGGCCTGACCAGCCTGGCCAGCATGCGCGCGATCGTGGACTTGCCGCTGCCGCTCTCCCCCACGAGCGCCGTGGTCGCGCCCGAGGTCAGCTCGAAGGAGACGTCGTCGACCGCCTTGAGCCACTCCTTCCTGGCCAGCTTGAAGGTCTTGCTCAGGTGGCTGACGGTCATCGACGTCACGGGGTCACCTCGTGCTCGGCGGGTTCGAAGCGCCGCTCCAGCAGGCGCCGGTCGGGGCGGGCGGGATGCGGCCCGCGGTCGTACTGCAGGCAGGCCACCAGGGAGTCCTGGACGGCGCCGAGCTCGGGCTCGTGGGTGTGGCAGCCCTCGAACGCGTACGGGCAGCGGGGCGCGAACGAGCAGCCCGGCCGCTCCTCGGCCAGGTCGGGCGGGCTGCCGGGGATGCCGTGCAGCTCCTGGCGCGCGCCGCGCAGGCGGGGGAAGGAGCTGAGCAGGCCGACGGTGTAGGGGTGGCGGGGGTTGAGCAGGGTGTCCCTGCTGGTGCCGTACTCGACGATGCGGCCGCCGTACATGATGGCGAGCTGGTCGCTGATCTCCAGCAGCATCGACAGGTCGTGGGTGATGAAGACGACGGCGAAGCCGAACCGCTCGCGCAGCCGGTCGATCTCCTCCAGGATGTCGCGCTGCACGACCACGTCCAGCGCCGTGGTGGGCTCGTCCAGGACGATCACGTCGGGGTTGAGCGCCATCGCCATCGCGATCAGCACCCGCTGCCGCATGCCGCCGGACAGCTCGTGCGGGTAGGCGCCGATGCGTGCCGGGTCGATGCCGACCAGGTCGAGCAGCTCGCGGCAGCGCTCCTCCCGCTCACGCCGCGACATGGACGGCTCGTGGGTGGTGAAGACGTCGTGGAGCTGGCGGCGGACGCTGAGCACGGGGTTGAGCGCGTTCATGGCGCTCTGGAAGACCATGGCCACCCGCCGCCAGCGGAAGCGCCGCAGCGCCTCGTCCTCCAGGGCGAGGACGTCGACCGGGTCGCCGCCCGCCGGATGGAAGACGACCTCGCCGGCGGTGGTGCGGCCGGGCGGCTGCAGCAGCCGGTTGATCGCGTACGCCAGCGTGGACTTGCCGCAGCCGCTCTCGCCGGCGATGCCGAGCACCTGGCCGCGGCCCAGCTCGAAGCTGACGTCGCGGACCGCCCGGGTCGTGCCGTAGGCCACGCTCAGTCCGCGTACGGACAGGACGGGGTCGCTCACGCGGCGGCCCCCTTTCGCAGTCGCGGGTTCATCAGCTCGTCGATGCTGAAGTTGATCAGGGACAGCCCGGTGCCGAGCGCGGCGATGAACAGCCCCGGCGGCACGAACCACCACCAGGCGCCCATCGACAGGGCGGAGCCGTTCTGGGCGAAGTAGAGCATCCCGCCCCAGGAGGCGACCGTGCCGCCGCCCAGGCCGAGCGCGGACAGCCCGGACTCGGTGAGGATCGCGCCGATCACCGCCCAGACGAACCCGGAGGCGATGACGGGGGTCAGGTTCGGCAGGATCTGGAAGACCATGATCCGCCAGCCCGGCTCGCCGCTCACCCGGGCCGCGTCCACGTAGTCGCGGCTGCGCAGCGACATGACCTGCGAGCGGATCACCCGCGACGGGCCCGCCCAGGTGATCAGCGAGATGATCAGCGCGTACGTGAACGGCCCGCTGTCCTCGACGTAGTCGGCGACCAGGATCAGCAGCGGCAGCGTGGGGATCACCAGCGTGACGTTGCTGAGCAGGGAGAACCCCTCGTCCAGCCAGCCGCCGACATAGCCGCCGACCACGCCGACGACCAGCGAGGCGGCCGTGGCCAGCACCCCGGCGACCACGCCGATCAGCATCGACCCGCGCGTGGCGGTCAGGAGCTGGCCCAGCACGCTCTGCCCGGTGTCGGTGGAGCCGAGCCACAGGTCCGCCGACGGCGGGTCCAGCCGGCCGCCCACGAGGGCTTCAGGATCGCCCGCCAGCAGGGGCCCGGCGACGGCCAGCACGGCGAAGAAGCCGACGATCGCCAGGCCGGCGGCGAGCTTGCGCGACCTCGGCAGGCCGAGCAGCCGGTCGGGGGGCGCTGCCGGAATCACAACAGCGGTCATGATCTCAGGCCGCCTTCCGCACTCGGGGGTCGATCAGCCCGTACAGCAGGTCGACCAGGAGGTTGGCGGCCAGCACGGCCACCGAGATCATCAGGAAGATGCCCTGCATCAGCGGGTAGTCGGCGCTGCCGACCGCCTGGAGCAGGGCGAAGCCCACGCCGGGATAGGAGAAAACCACCTCCGTGGCGACCTGGCCGCCGACGAAGAAGCCGAGCGTGATCGCGAACCCGGTCACGCTGGGCAGCACGGCGTTGCGGGCGGCGTAGGCGATCATCACCCGGCGCGGGCGCAGCCCCTTGGCCTGCGCCATGACCACGTAGTCCGCGGCCATGGTCGAGACCATCATGTTGCGCATGCCCAGCATCCACCCCGCGATGCCCGAGATCACCAGCGTCAGCGCGGGCAGCGCGCCGTGGTAGAGCACGCTGCCGAGGAAGTCGCCGGTGAACCCCATGCGCACGCGGGCGTAGTCGTAGGCGCCGTTGAGCGGGAACCAGCCGAGCGCGCCGCCGAGGAAGTACAGCAGGAGCAGGGCCAGCCAGAAGTACGGGATCGCGGCCAGGAACGTGGTGGACGGGATCAGCCCGTCCAGCCAGCTCCCCCGCCGCCAGCCGGCCACCATGCCCAGCCCCACGCCCAGCCCGATCGTGATCAGCAGCGAGATCGAGACCAGGCCGAGCGTCCAGGGCATCGCCTGCCCGATCACCGTGGTGACCGGGGTCGGATAGTAGGTGACCGAGGTGCCCATGTCGCCGATGGCCAGGTGACGCAGGTAGGCCAGGTACTGCAGCCACAGCGGCTCGTCGCTGACCCCGAACATCACCTCCAGGGTCTTGCGGAACTCCGGGGGCGGCGGCTGCCTGGACTGGAACCGCGCCATGATGATGTCGACCGGGTTGCCCCTGATCAGCCGCGGGATGAGGAAGTTGATCGTCAGTGCCGCCCACAGCGCCACCGTGTAGAAGCCGAGCTTGCGCCACAGGTATGCCATGCGACTACTGCGCCGGCTCGAGGTTCTTGGCCACGATGCCGTTGTCGGGATGGGAGAAGGGCAGCCCGAGCGCGTACGGGTTCTGCTCGCTGGGCCAGCCGGTCGCGTTGGCGGTCCTGAACTCGGCCAGCGAGCTGGACTGCTGCAGCGGGATGTAGGGCAGGTCGGCGACGACCGCGTCCTGGATGGTGAAGATGGCCTGCTTGATGATGTCCGCCTGCTCGGGCGGCGTGGTGGAGATGAGCGCCAGCGCGTCGTCCACGGCCTGGTTCTTGTAGCGGGCGATGTTCTGCCGGGCCGGGGGGACGTTCTTGCTGTTGAGGATGTTGTCGTACATGTAGAACGGGTGCGGGCCGCCCCACGCGTTCCACATCATCAGCTGGAAGTCGCCCTTCTGCTGGATGTCGGTGAAGGCGTTGAAGGAGACCTCCTTCGCCTTGAACTCGATGCCGACCTCCTTGAGCTGCTGCTTGATGACCTGGGCGGCGGAGATGTAGTCGGTCCAGCCGCTGACGAGGTGGCAGGTGAGGGAGACGCGCTTGCCGTCCTTGGCGTAGAAGCCGTCGCCGTCCTTGGCGTACCCGGCCGCCTCCAGGGTCTGGCGGGCCTTGTCCTGGTTGTACTCCAGCGTCAGCGCGGCGTGCTTGGGCGAGACGTAGTCCTGGAAGAGCGGGAGCACCACACCCAGCGGGCTGACCGGCTTGCCGAGCCCGGCGAACGCCAGGTCGACGATCTTTTCACGGTCGAGCGCCAGGTTGATCGCCTGGCGGACGGCCAGGTCGTTCGTGGGGGCCTTGGTCAGGTTCGGCACCAGGTTGGTGATGTAGAGATGGGCCTCGTTCTTGTAGGTGTTGTGCGCGGGGTCCTTGGCCACGAACTGCTTGTCGGGGTCGGCCATGAACATCGCGCCCCAGTCGATCTGCCCGGCGACCAGCGCCTGCAGGGAGGCGTCGTTGTTGTTGAAGGACCAGAACCGCAGGCCCTGGATCTTCGGCTTGCCGGTGTCCCAGTGCTGCGGGTTCTTGACCAGCGTGTAGCTCTGCGGCGTGAACTCGCCCATCATGAACGGCCCGGTGCCGACCGGCTTGACGTTGATCTCCTTGCTGGGCTTGCCGATCTTCTCCCACACGTGCTTGGGCACCATGTACGAGTTGCCGGCGATGTCCCAGAGCTTGGTGTACATCCGCTCGCTGAAGGTGATCTTCACCTGCGCGGGGCTCAGGACCTGCGCGTCCACGATGTTGCTGCCCGCGGCGTTCAGGTCCTTCTTGTCCCTGCGGTAGAGGAAGTTGAACGCGACGTCCTCGGCGGTGAACGGCTTGCCGTCGTTCCACTTCACGCCCTCGCGCAGGGTGAAGGTGAGCGACTTGCCCTCGTCGCCGAACGCGTACTTGGTGGCCAGGAGCGGCTGGATGTCGCCGGACTTCGACTGGTTGAAGAACATCAGCGTCTCGTAGATCATCCCCCACGTGCCCATCAGGTTGGGGGTGCCCTGGACCAGGGGGTTGAGGTTCTCGTTGAACTGGCCGGTGCCGCCGACCACGTTCACCATCGTGTCCGTGGCGGCCTTGGGAGCGGAGGCGGTCGTCGGCGCCGTACTGCCGGCGGTCAGCGGGACGCCGCCGCCCGAGCAGGCGGCGAGCGCGGCGAGCGCGACGCCCGCCACGATGAGCTTGACTCTCATCTGCTTCTCCAGGTGGGGGGTACAGGCAGCAATCGATTAGCCCTGAACAGCACGGTTGGGAGCGCTCCCATTGACGGACATGCCATCACTAAACCCGTTTAGTTGCAATGGCTGGTCGAGCAGATTTCCGCTTGGTTACTGAACCGATTCATGGCAGACGGCGGTGCTGTCCCTGAGCACCAGCCTCGGCCTGGCCTGCTGCGTGTCCGCCACGGGGCGGCCCAGGACCAGGTCGAGCAGCGATCGGGCGGCCTGGGCGCCGAAGGCGGGGATGTCCCTGCTCACCGCCGTCAGATGCGGCCTGGCCAGCAGGCACAGGGCGGAGTCGTCCCAGGCCACGATCGACAGCTCGGCGGGCACCGAGAACCCGGCCTCGCGGGCGGCGGCGGTGCCCGCCACGGCCATCACGTCGTTGTCGTACATGATGGCGGTCGGCCGCTCGTCCGCCCGCAGGAGCGCGAGCGTGGCCCGCTCGCCGCCCTCGCCGCTGTAGTCGGCGTACACGGTGCGGCACTCCACGCCGAGCCCGGCGGCCGTCTCGCGCGTGGCCGCGGTCCGCACGCCGGTGTGCCTGAGCTCACGCGGGCCCGCGACCCTGGCGATCCTGCGGTGCCCCAGCCCGGCCAGGTGCTCCACCGCCACGGCGATCGCGCCCGCGTCGTCGCTCCAGACGGCGGGCAGCCCGCCCGTCCCCTCAGGACCCCCGATGACCACGGCGGGCAGCCGCAGCTCCTCCAGCGCGGCGATCCTGGCGTCCGCGGCCCGCAGGTCCACGACGAACACCCCGGCCACCCGGTGCTGCCCCCACCACTTCCGGTAGATCGCGATCTCCGCCTCGTGGTCCTCGGTCATCTGCAGCAGCAGCCCGACGGACGCCTCCGACAGCGTGGCCTCGATCCCGGAGATCAGCTGCATGAAGAACGGCTCCAGCCCCAGCGTGCGCGCCGGCCGGTCCACGACGAGGCCGAGCACGTCGGGCCGCCCGTCGGACAGGGCCCGCGCCAGGCTGTTCGGCTGCCAGCCCAGCTCGGCGGCGATGGCCTGGACCCGGCGGCGCGTCTCGCTGGAGACGCCGGGGCGGCCGTTCAGCGCGAACGACACCGCGCCCTTCGAGACGCCCGCCCGGCGCGCGATGTCGTCGATCGTGGGTCGCTTCATGCGGCCGTCCTTGCTGATTTACCGGTTCATTTAGACCGTACCCGCTCGTTTACGAGAAGACATGTGACATGAAAGACGCCCAGGACGCAAGCCCTGGGCGCACCCGGAAATGACGACTGCCCGCCGCACCTCCTTGCGAGAGGTGCGGCGGGCAGCCGGCGGATCAGTGACCGGTCGTCAGTGGCCGGTCGTCCGGGTCAGCGCTCGAAGCGGCTGCCCGTGCTGCGGCGCTCGTCCACACGGCCGCCGCCGGAGCGGTAGCCGTCGCGCGGCGCGCGGTCGTCGGAGCGGAACGCGCGGTCGCGGTCGGTCGAGAACGGACGGCCACGGTCGGCGGCCGGGCGGCCGCCGCGGTCGTCGGCCGGGCGAACCCCGCCGCCGGCGCGCTGGCCGCGGTCGTCCTGACGAACCGGGCGGTCGTCGGAGCGGAACCCGCCACGCGCCCGGCCACCGTCACGGCGACGGTCGTCGGAGAACGTGCGGGGCTGGTCCTGCGAGGGACGCCCGGCAGGGCGCTCACCCTCGGTGTGCGGCCGGCGCGGACGACGGTCCTCGCCGGCGGCGCCGCCGGCCAGCGGACGGTCGCCGTCCTCGTGGCGCCGCGGACGGCGCTCGCCGTCGAAGTCACGACGGCCACCGCCACGACGGCCACCGCGACGCTCGCCACCGCCGTGACCGCCCTCACGGCGCGGACGCAGCGGCTTGCGGACGTCCGGCTCCCAGACGGGGACGGGCTCGCCGCTCGGCTGGCGGGCACCGGTCACCTCGGCCAGGCGGGGGTTACCGGGGTTCGCCTTCAGCCTGAACGGGTGGATCCCGGCGCGCCGGGTGAGCGCGTCGGTCGAGCGGCGCTCGTTGGGCAGCACCAGCGTGACGACGGTGCCCTTCTCGCCCGCACGGGCCGTGCGGCCGCCCCGGTGCAGGTAGCTCTTGTGGTCCTGCGGCGGGTCGACGTGCAGCACCAGGCTGATGTTGTCGACGTGGATGCCGCGGGCCGCGACGTCGGTGCAGACCAGCACGTTGACCGAACCCTCGCGGAACTCCGCGAGGATGCGCGTGCGCTGGTTCTGGCGCTTGCCGCCGTGCAGGCCGCCCGACTTGACGCCGACCCTGGCCAGCTGCTTGCATAGCCGGTCCACGCCGTGCTGGGTGCGGACGAAGATGATCGTACGGCCCTCGCGGTTGGCGATCTCGGCCGTCACGTCGAACTTGTCGTCACGCGTGACCTGGATCACGTGGTGCTCCATGGTGTCGACCGGCGAGGTCGCCGGCGCCACGGAGTGGGTGATCGGGTTGTTCAGGAAACGCCGCACCAGCTTGTCGACGTCGCCGTCGAGCGTGGCGGAGAACAGCAGCCGCTGCCCGTCGGCCGGCGTCTGCGCGAGCAGCTCCGTGACGACGGGGAAGAAGCCGAGGTCGCACATGTGGTCGGCCTCGTCGAGCACGCTGACCTCGACCTCGCCGAGCGAGCACTCACCCTGCCGGATGAGGTCGCCCAGGCGGCCGGGGGTGGCGATGACGACGTCGACGCCACGGCGCAGCGCCTCGATCTGCTTGCCCATGGACATGCCGCCGACGATGACCTTCATGCGCAGGCCCAGGCCGCGGCCCAGCGGCTCAAGGGCGTCGTGCACCTGGAGCGCGAGCTCACGGGTGGGCACCAGGATCATGGCGCGGGGACGGCCGGGGGCCGGCCGGACGCCCGCGAGGCGGGCCATGGTGGGCAGGCCGAAGGCCAAAGTCTTGCCGGAGCCGGTCTGGCCACGGCCGAGCACGTCGTGCCCGGCGAGAACGTCGGGAATCGTCGCGCTCTGGATGGGGAAGGGGCTGTCGATGCCCTGCTTGGCCAGCCCCGTGATGAGCGGCTTCGGCAACCCGAGCAGCTCGAACTCGGACGGGCCCGGCTCAGGGGCGCCTTCGCCGAGGGAGGGCATGACAGCGTCAAGCATGGTCACGAAATTCGTGCCTTTCGTCGAAGTGGCGCGTCACTTCTGCGAAAAGGACGAGCCGGGACGTACGGCGGGGGCCGTACACGTTCGGGACACCCGCCAACGGGGCGGGTCGATTAAGGGGGGTACACCGGAGGCACCGGCCGCAGGCGGCGCAAGACGCGCAATGAGACGTCAGGTGTACCTGGTGCCAACGCCGGGAGGATATCGGATATTCCCCAGACGGGTCCGGGCGTTCCGAAACCCTCCTCGGCACGCTGACGCGGCTGATGCCTAACATCAGCCGTAACAGCAGAAATGATCAGACGTTAAAGCCTAGCATACGCAGCTGGTCACGGCCCTCGTCGGTAATCTTGTCCGGGCCCCACGGCGGCAGCCAGACCCAGTTGATCTTGACGTCGGAGACCATGCCGTCGAGGGCGGAGTGGGCCTGGTCCTCGATGACGTCGGTCAGCGGGCACGCCGCACTCGTCAGGGTCATGTCGATGGTCGCCACGGGCTGGCCGCCGTCGGAGGGGTCGAGGTTGAGCCCGTAGATGAGGCCCAGGTCGACGACGTTGATGCCGAGCTCGGGGTCGACGACGTCCTTGAGCGCCTCCATGATCTCCTCGACGGTGGCGTCACCGTCGAAGGAGGTGGGAGTCTCCACTGGCTTACTCATTCGGCAGCACTCCTCACAACAGCGTCCTTATAGGCCATCCAGGAAAGCAACGCACATTTAACACGTGCGGGGAACTTGGCCACGCCCGCGAACGCGACCGCGTCGCCGAGCACCTCCTCGTCGGCCGCCACCTTCCCCCTGCCCTGCATGAGCCTGGTGAACTCATCGACCACGGAGAGCGTCTCCTCGACCGTCGAGCCGGTGGTCAGCTCGTGCAGCACGGAGGCGGCGGCCTGGCTGATCGAACAGCCCTGGCCGTCGTAGGAGACGTCGAGGATCTTGCCGGCGTCGCCCACCTTGACCCTGAGCGTGATCTCGTCGCCGCACGTGGGGTTCACGTGGTGAACCTCGGCGTCGTACGGCTCGCGAAGCCCCCGCCCCTGCGGGTGCTTGTAGTGTTCCAGGATCAGCTCCTGGTACATCGACTCGCCGATCATGGCTATGCGAACACCTTCTGAACGTGATGGAGACCGCGGACCAGGGCATCGATCTCGCCCGTCGTGTTGTACAGGTAGAACGACGCCCGCGTGGTCGCCGCTATTCCGAAGCGCAGGTGCAGCGGGCGCGCGCAGTGGTGCCCCACGCGGACGGCGACGCCGAACTGGTCGTCCAGGATCTGCCCGACGTCGTGCGGATGGATGCCCTCCAGCGTGAACGACACCGTGCCGCCGCGCAGCTCCAGCGAGTCGGGGCCGATCAGCCGCAGGCTGGGCACCTCGCGCAGGGCGTCGAGCGCGTAGGCCGTCAGGGCGCGCTCGTGCGCCTCGACGGCTTCCATGCCGACCTCGGTCAGGTAGTCGACGGCCGCGCCCAGCCCGATCGCCTCGACGATGGGCGGCGTGCCCGCCTCGAACTTGTGCGGGATCGGCGCGTACGTCGAGTGGTCCATCCAGACCGCCTCGATCATCTCGCCGCCGCCCATGAACGGCGGCATGGCCTCCAGCAGCTCGGCCCTGCCCCAGAGGACGCCGATGCCCGAGGGGCCGACCATCTTGTGACCGGTGAAGGCCACGAAGTCGGCGCCCAGCTCGGTCACGTTCACCGGGTGGTGCGGCACGGACTGGGACGCGTCGAGCATGATCAGCGCGCCGGCCTCGTGCGCCCGTGCCGCCACCGCGACGACCGGGTTGACGGTGCCGAGGACGTTCGACTGGTGGGCGATCGAGACGATCTTCGTCCGCTCGGTGATCACCGCGGGGTCGAAGTCGAGCCGGCCCTCGTCGGTGACGCCGAACCACTTCAGCGTCGCGCCGGTGCGCTGCGCGAGCAGCTGCCACGGCACGATGTTGGAGTGGTGCTCCATCTCGGACACGACGATCTCGTCGCCGGGCCCGAGGGTGAAGCGCGGGTCGGTGTTGGTCGGGTTGCCGAAGGCGTAGGCCACCAGGTTGAGCGCCTCGGAGGCGTTCTTGGTGAAGATCACCTCGTCGCGCGACGGCGCTCCGACGAAGCCCGTGATCTTGTCACGGGCGGTCTCGTAGGCGTCGGTCGACTCGGCGCCGAGCACGTGCATGGCCCGCCCGACGTTGCTGTAGTGCAGCGCCAGGTGGTCACGCATGGTCTCGATGACCTGGTTGGGCTTCTGCGAGGAGTTGCCCGAGTCGAGATAGACGAGCGGACGCCCGTCGGGCAGCTCGCGGGAGAAGATCGGGAAGTCTTTCCTGATCTTCTCCACGTCAAAGCTGGTGGAAGTCATGCAGATGCCTTCGTGTACTGCTCGTAGCCCTCGGCCTCGAGCTTGTCCGCCAGCTCCGGGCCGCCTTCCTCGACGATCCGGCCGGCCGCGAAGACGTGCACGAAGTCCGGCTTCACGTAGCGCAGGATGCGGGTGTAGTGCGTGATCAGCAGCACGCCGGTCTCGCCGGAGGCGCGGAAGCGGTTGATGCCCTCCGACACCACGCGCAGCGCGTCGACGTCGAGGCCGGAGTCGGTCTCGTCGAGCACCGCGATCTTCGGCTTGAGCAGCTCCATCTGGAGGATCTCGTGGCGCTTCTTCTCGCCGCCGGAGAAGCCCTCGTTCAGGTTGCGCTGGGCGAAGGCGGGGTCGATGGACAGCGCGTCCATGCCGCCCTTGAGGTCCTTGGCGAACTCGCGCAGCTTCGGCGCCTCGCCGCGGACGGAGGTGACGGCCGTGCGCAGGAAGTTCGAGACCGACACGCCGGGGACCTCGACCGGGTACTGCATGGCCAGGAACAGGCCCGCGCGGGCCCGCTCGTCCACGGACAGCTCCAGCAGGTCCACGCCGTCGAGCAGCACCTGGCCGCCGGTGATCGTGTATTTGGGGTGACCGGCGATCGCGTAGGCGAGCGTCGACTTGCCCGAGCCGTTCGGGCCCATGATGGCGTGGGTCTGGCCCGCCTTCACGGTCAGGTTGACGCCGCGCAGGATTTCCTTGTCCTCGACGGCGACGTGCAGCTCACGAATCTCTAGGGTTGACACGGTTATGACTCCTTCGAGAGCGAGACGAGGACGTCATCGCCGTCGATCTTGACTGTGTAGACGTTCACGGGCCTGGTGGCGGGCGGTCCTGTCGGTTTGCCCGAGCGGATGTCGAAGCACGAGCCGTGCAGCCAGCACTCGAGGGTGCCGTCGTAGACTTCGCCCTCGCTGAGTTTGACCTCGGCGTGGGAGCAGACGTCGTGCAGGGCGAAGACGTCTTCGCCCTTACGGACCAGTGCGACCGGGGTCTCGCCGACCTCGACGCCGAGCACGCCCCCGTCGGGGACGTCCTCGACTTTGCATACTTTCTCGAAACTCATCGTGCGAGCTCCGCCTCCACCGCGGTGAGCACACGCTCGCGGATCTCCTCGACCTGGATCTTCTCGATGAGCTGGCCCAGGAAGCCCCTGATGACCAGGCGGCGGGCCTCGTCGTAGGGGATGCCGCGGGCCTGGAGGTAGAAGATGTGCTCGTCGTCGAGCCGGCCGGAGGCGGAGGCGTGCCCCGCCCCGGCGACCTCGCCGGTGAGGATCTCCAGGTTGGGCACCGAGTCGGCGCGGGCGCCGTCGGTGAGGATGAGGTTGCGGTTGAGCTCGTAGGTGTCGGTGCCCTCGGCCTCGACCCTGATGATCACGTCGCCGATCCAGACGGCGTGCGCGTCCGTGCCCTGCAGGGCGCCGCGGTAGTCGACGTTGCTCTTGCAGTTGGGCTGCGAGTGGTCGACCAGCAGGCGGTGCTCCAGGTGCTGGCCCGCGTCCGCGAAGTAGACGCCGGACATGTCCGCGTCGCCGCCGGGGCCGGTGTAGGACACGCTGGGCGACAGGCGTACGAGGTCGCCGCCGAGCGTCACCACGAAGCTGCGGAACGTCGCGTCCTTGGCGAGCTGCGCGTGGTGGTGGGAGACGTGGACCGCGTCGTGCTCCCAGTCCTGCAGGCTGACGACCTTGAGCGAGGCGCCGTCGCCGACGACGAACTCGACGTTGTCGGCGTAGACGGCGCTGCCCTTGTGGTCGAGCACGACCACGGCCTCGGCCATCGGCTCGACCTTGACCACGATGTGGCCGTAGGTCGCGCCCTCGCCGGAGCCGGTGAGCGTCAGGACGGTCTCCTTGGACGCGACCGTCTCGCGCGGCACCGTGATCACGGTCGCCTTCTCGAAGCTGGTCCAGGCCTGCGCGCTGACCCGGTCGGCCGGCGTGTATGCCTTGCCGAGCCGGGCGTCGTCGCGGCCGACGGTCTCGACGGTCACCTCGGGGGCGGCGTCCACGTCCACGCGGACGTGGCCGGATGCCGCCTTGCCGTTGTGCAGACCCTTCAGGCGCGAGAGCGGCGTGAAGCGCCACGCCTCCTCACGCCCGGTCGGGACGTCGAAGTCGTCCAGGTCGTAGGACGCCTTCTCGTGCAGGGTCGACAAGGGCTTCTCGTTCAGGCCCATCAGCCGACGGCTCCTTCCATCTGCAGCTCGATCAGCCGGTTGAGCTCGAGCGCGTATTCCATGGGCAGCTCACGCGCGATCGGCTCCACGAAGCCGCGCACGATCATCGCCATCGCCTCGTCCTCGCCGAGCCCGCGGCTCATGAGGTAGAACAGCTGGTCCTCGCTGACCTTGGAGACCGTGGCCTCGTGCCCCATCGAGACGTCGTCCTCGCGGACGTCGACGTAGGGGTAGGTGTCGGAGCGGCTGATCTGGTCGACCAGGAGCGCGTCGCACTTGACGGTGCTGGCGCTGCCGTGGGCGCCCTCCTCGATCTGCACGAGACCGCGGTAGGAGGTGCGGCCGCCGCCGCGCGCCACCGACTTGGAGATGACGGTGGAGCTCGTGTTGGGCGCGAGGTGCACCATCTTCGAGCCGGCGTCCTGGTGCTGGCCCTCGCCGGCGAACGCGACGCTCAGCGTCTCGCCCTTGGCGTGCTCGCCCATGAGGTAGACGGCCGGGTATTTCATCGTGACCTTGGAGCCGATGTTGCCGTCGATCCACTCCATGGTCGCGCCCTCGTATGCCACGGCGCGCTTGGTGACCAGGTTGTAGACGTTGTTCGACCAGTTCTGGATGGTCGTGTAACGGCAGCGGGCGTTCTTCTTCACGATGATCTCGACGACGGCGCTGTGCAGCGAGTCGCTGGAGTAGATCGGCGCGGTGCAGCCCTCGACGTAGTGGACGTAGCTGTTCTCGTCCACGATGATCAGGGTCCGCTCGAACTGGCCCATGTTCTCGGTGTTGATCCGGAAGTAGGCCTGCAGCGGGATCTCGACCTCGATGTTCGGCGGCACGTAGATGAACGAGCCACCGGACCACACGGCGGTGTTGAGGGCGGAGAACTTGTTGTCGCCCACCGGGATGACCGAGCCGAAGTACTCCTTGAAGAGCTCCTCGTGCTCCTTCAGGCCCGAGTCGGTGTCGGCGAAGATGACGCCCTTCTCCTCGAGGTCCTCACGGATCTTGTGATAGACGACCTCGGACTCGTACTGGGCGGCGACACCGGCGATGAGGCGCTGCTTCTCCGCCTCGGGGATGCCGAGCTTGTCGTAGGTGTTCTTGATGTCCGCGGGCAGCTCGTCCCAGGAAGCGGCCTGCTTCTCGGTGGAGCGCACGAAGTATTTGATGTTGTCGAAGTCGATGGCCGTGAGGTCGGAGCCCCACGTGGGCAGCGGCTTCTTGCCGAACAGGCGCAGGCCCTTCAGGCGAAGGTCGAGCATCCACTCCGGCTCGTTCTTGAGCGCGGAGATGTTGCGGACGACCTCCTCGGACAGGCCACGCTTGGCCGTGGACCCGGCTGCATCCGAGTCGGCCCAGCCGAACTTGTAATTGCCGAGGCCTTCCAGCTCCGGGCGGTCGGTGACAGTCACCTTCCGGTCTCCTTGCTCTCTTCGTTAAGGCTCTTGCCTCTATGTGCGGAATCACCCAGCGACTGCGGGCTCACATGCGTCGTGCAGACCCCGTCGCCGTGGGCGATCGTGGCCAGGCGCTGCACCGGTGTGCCGAGGAGTTGCGCGAACGCCTCCGTCTCGGCCTCGCAGAGCTGCGGGAACTCCGCAGCCGCGTGTGCCACCGGGCAGTGATGCTGGCAGAGCTGGTCGCCGCCCGACTTGGCCTTGGTGGCCGAGGCGGCATATCCCTCCGCCGACAGCGCCTGCGCCAGCACTTGCACGCGCTGGTCGGCCGGCACCGTCCGCATGACCGGCTCCAGCCGCCTCAGCAGGCCCTTGACCTGCGAGCGGGCGAAGTCGGACACGGCTTCTTTTCCCATGCGCTCGGCCAGGAAACGCAGCGCGCTCCCGGCCAGGTCGTCATAGGCGTGCTCGAAAGCACTGCGCCCCGCGTCGGTGATCGCGAACAACTTGGCGGGCCGTCCCCGCCCGCGCTGGCCGCGCGGCCGGACCGTGCGAGGCTCGATCATCCCGTCGGCCAGCAGCGCGTCAAGATGACGGCGGACGGCGGCGGGCGTCAGCCCGAGCCGCTCGCCCAGCGCGGCGGCCGCGACGGGACCATGCTCGAGGATCAGCCTGGCGACACGCGCGCGTGTGCTGCGCTCGCTGCTGGGCTCGATCGTCCGCATGTTTTTCACAACATCAGTGTGCCGTAATTCCTTCCCGCTTCACAAACGGATCTGAGCAGGAGCGGGATGGAATTTATCACGCAGGGTAGCCTTACCTAACCTTTGCCCGGCCCAAGATCGTGAACGTCAGGGCGGAGCAGCAGATGAGGCCGAGCATGACACAGGCCATGGGCAGCGCGGAGCCCGATCCGGCCAAACCGACCAGCGGGGCCGCTGCCGCGCCGAGCGCGAACTGCAGCACGCCCAGCAGGGCCGAGGCGCTGCCGGCGACCTGGGCGGGCTGCGAGCCCAGCGCGAGCGCGCCGGTGCCGGGCAGCGTCAGGCCCTGGCCGAGCATGATGACGACCAGCCCGCTGACGATGCCCCACAGGCCGAGCCCGGCGAGCGCGGCGGTCATCAGCAGCGCGGCGCCGACCAGGGCGGTGCCGAGGCCGATGCGGACCAGGAGCACCGGCGGCACCCGCCCGGAGAGCCGGCCGCCGACCTGGGCCATGACGGTCAGGGCCAGGGCGTTGAGGCCGAAGATGAGGGAGTACTGCTGGGGCGTGGCGCCGTAGACCTCCTGGAGCACGAACGGCGAGCCGGAGATGTAGCCGAACATGGCCGCGAACGCCAGGCCCGCGGTGAGCGCGGAGGCCATGAACGCGCGGTCGCGCAGCAGCTTCCAGAACGTGGCCACGGTGTGCTTCAGCCCGCCGCTCTCGCGCTTGTCCGCGGGCAGCGTCTCACGCACGCCGGGCAGCACGGCCAGCAGCAGCACCAGCCCCGCGATGCTGAGCGCCACGAAGACGCCGCGCCACGAGGTGAACGCGAGGAGCTGGGCCCCCGCGATGGGCGCCAGGATCGGCGCCAGGCCGCTGACGAGCATCAGCGTGGCGAAGATGCGGGCGATGGCGGCCCCGTCGTACAGGTCGCGCACGACCGCGCGCACGATCACCAGGGCGGCGCCGCCCAGGATGCCCTGGAGCAGGCGGAAGGCGATGAGCATGGGCACCGAGGGCGCGAACGCGCACAGCAGCGAGGCCAGCATGAATCCGGCCACGCCCACGATCAGCGGCACCCGCCGCCCGCGCACGTCGCTCACCGGCCCGGCGATCACCTGGCCCACGGAGACGCCGATGAGGCAGGCGGTGAGCGTGAGCTGGACCTGGGCGGGAGCGCTGAGCATCTCGGAGGTGATGGCGGGCAGCGCGGGAAGGTACATGTCGATGGAGAGCGGCCCGATCGCCGACAAGGCCCCGAGGATCAGGAGCAGCAACCCCCGGCTGCCGCTCTTCTTCTGCTCGGCCGGCGCTGCGGCGGTGGACGCGGACGTGGCTTCGGCCACGGACATGCGTAATCCCCTTCCCTCATGGGCTTGCGGCCCACGAGGGCCGAGGGATCAAACCAGGATTAGGTCCTCCTAATTCCCGGTTATCAGATATTTAGCCGATTTCACGCAGCTGGATGATGGACAGCGCCCGCCCCCTGCGGATCGGCGATCATCGAGAAGCGGCCGGGAGGCGCGTCCTCCCCGCGCACGAGGACCGACCCGCCCGCGCGCTCGGCGGCGTCGGTGGTGGCGTCGAGGTCGGCGACGGCGAAGTACGTCATCCAGAACGAGGGCGTCTCGGCCGGGTAGTCGGCGAACATCTCCATCATGCCGCCGACGGCCGGCTCGCCCGCGTGCCACTCGGTGTATTTGACCCCGCCCATCTCGAGCAGGTTGGGGGTCCAGCCGAAGACGGCCGGGTAGAAGCTCTCGGCGGCGGCCGGGTCGCGCGTGATCAGCTCGTTCCAGCAGAACGAGACCGGCTCGTTGACCAGCTCGGCGCCGTGGTGCCCGCCCGCCTGCCAGGCGCCCGCGTAGGAGCCGTCGGCGGCGCGGAAGACGGTCATGGTGCCCTGGTCGAAGACCGCCATCGGCTCCATGACGACGGTGCCGCCCGCCTTCCTGACCTTGTCGGCGACGGCCGCGGCGTCGTCGGTGGCGATGAACGTGTTCCACACCGAGGCGCGCTCCCCGCTCGCCACCGGGCTCGCCACCGGGCTCGCCACCGGGCCCAGCCCGGCGACCTTCTTGCCCTGGTGACGGAACATCCCGTAGCCGCCGGCCGCCGGATCGGCGATCATGTCGGCCTCCCAGCCGAAGACCTCTCCGTAGAAGCGGGCGGAAGCGTCGACATCGGTGCTGGACAGGTCCACCCAGCACGGGACTCCCGGGTCGTACGCACTGCGTTGCGACATTGCAACCTCCTGTGACGTGGAGCTCACCGTCAGACTTTCACTCCGTCCCGACACTTTCCTGGAAACGAGCGGGTCAGGGCCTGTCCACATCCGGCCATGCGCCGGCCATGCGCCCGGCATGCATCCGCCATACTTGCGGTCCTGCCCGACTCGTGCTCACCTGCGGCCCGGACCGGGCGGGGTAGTCCCTAAACTCATGGCCATGGAATCCCCAGCCGTCGAGATCGTCGACCTGGTCAAACATTACGGCGGCAGGACCGCCCTCGACGGCCTGTCCCTCCGCGCCGAGCGCGGCGCCGTCACCGCGGTCCTCGGTCCCAACGGCGCCGGCAAGACCTCCACGGTCGAGATCTGCGAGGGGTTCCGCAAGGCCGACGCGGGCACGGTCAGGGTCCTCGGCCTGGCGCCCGCGCTGCCCGAGCTGCGGCCCCGGGTCGGGGTCATGCTGCAGGCGGGCGGCGTGCCGCCGGCCATGCGCTGCGCCGAGTGGCTGCGGCTGGTCTCCCGCTTCTACGCCAGTCCGCTCGACGCCCAGGCGCTCCTGGTGCGGCTCGGGCTCGACGAGCACGTACGCACCCCGTACCGGCGGTTGTCGGGCGGGCAGCAGCAGCGGCTGTCGCTGGCCGCGGCCGTCATCGGGCGGCCCGAGCTGGTCTTCCTCGACGAGCCGACGGCCGGCCTCGACCCGCAGGCCAGGCACGCCTGCTGGGAGCTCGTCGGCGAGCTGCGCGGCGCGGGCGTGTCGATCGTGCTGACCACGCACCACATGGACGAGGCCGAGCGGCTGGCCGACCACGTGGTGATCATCGACAGGGGGCGCGTGGTGGCCCAGGGCAGCCCGGCCTCACTGACCGGGGCCGAGCGGCAGCTCAGGTTCCGGGCCCGTCCTGGGCTGACGCTGGAGGAGCTGCTCAACGCGCTGCCCATGGGGAGCGCGGCCAAGGAGTCGCCCGCCGGCCACTACATCATCGAGGGCCAGGTGGGCCCCGAGCTGCTGGCCACGGTGACGGCCTGGTGCGCGGCCGAGGGCGTCACGGCCGACGACCTGCGCATCGAGCGGCGCACGCTCGAAGACGTCTTCCTCGAACTGACCGGCAGGGAGCTGCGATGACCGCGCTGGACTTCACCCCGGCGCCCGGCGCCGCGCCGTTCCCGCGCATAGTGCTGGCCCAGGCGGGCGCCGAGGTCCGCGCGATGCTGCGCAACGGCGAGCAGCTCCTGCTCACGATGATCATCCCGGTGCTGCTGCTGACCGGGTTCTCGCTGGCGCCGCTGATCGACGTCGGCGGCGGCAGGCGGGTCGACTTCCTGGCCCCGGGCGTGCTGGCGCTGGCGGTCATGTCCACCGCCTTCACCGGGCAGGCCATCGCGACGGGCTTCGAGCGCCGCTACGGCGTGCTGAAGCGGCTGGGCGCCACGCCGCTGTCCAGAGCCGGGCTGATGCTGGGCAAGACGGGGGCCGTGGTGGCCGTGGAGGCCATCCAGGTCGTGGTGATCGTGGCCGTGGGGCTGGCGCTGGGGTGGCGGCCGCACGGGTCGTTCCTGAGCGCGGCGCTGCTGATCGTGCTGGGCACGGCGGCGTTCAGCGGGCTGGGGCTGCTCATGGCCGGCACGCTGCGCGCGGAGGCCACGCTGGCCGGGGCGAATCTCGTCTACCTGGTGCTGCTGGGGGCCGGCGGGGTGATCTTCCCGCTGACGAAGTTCCCCGAGGGGGCGCGGCCGGTGCTGGAGGTGCTGCCCATCTCGGCGCTGACCGGCGGGTTGCGGGCGGTCTTCGTGGAGGGCGCCGCGCTGCCGCTCGGCCCGCTGGCGGTGCTCGCCGCCTGGGCGGTGCTGTCGCTGGGGCTGGTCTCACGCGTGTTCCGCTGGGAGTGACGCCCCCGCGACCCTCGGGCGGTCACTCCGGGCTGCGGGCTCGGGGCCCTCGGGCGGTCACTCCGGGCTGCGGGCTCGGAGCCCTCGGGCGGTCACTCCGGGCTGCGGGCTCGGCGGCTTCGGGCGGTCACTCCGGGCTGCGGGCTCGGGG
Organism: Nonomuraea rosea; assembly: GCF_039539705.1. Classification (NCBI taxonomy): domain Bacteria; kingdom Bacillati; phylum Actinomycetota; class Actinomycetes; order Streptosporangiales; family Streptosporangiaceae; genus Nonomuraea; species Nonomuraea rosea. The sequence continues at coordinate 59,766 of NZ_BAABDQ010000040.1, forward strand.
CCTTCGGGCGGTCACTCCGGCTGGGGCTGGGGGCCTTCCGTACGCAGGGCGCCGTAGCGGCGGCGGGTGAGCGCGGCGACCGCCGTCAGCGGGACCACGGCGCCGGCGGCCAGCCAGAACAGCAGCGCGTAACGGCCCTGCTCGGCCAGCGGCCCGGCGGCCCACGGCGAGACCGCGCTGCCCACGAACAGCGCGGAGGCGAAGAACGCGATCGTCGTCCCCCTGGCTTCGGGGACCACCGAGGTGGCCCAGGTCTGCAGCGAGGAGTGCAGGAACGACCAGCCGCCGCCGAGCAGCAGCGCCGTGACGGCCACCGTGGGCAGGCTCACGTGCACCGCCGCGAGCGCGAACCCGGCGCAGAGCTGCGCACCGCCCACGGCCATCAGCACCGGTGTCGGCCAGCGCCCGGACAGCCGCTTGACCAGCTTCGACAGCAGCCACAGGCCCAGCCCGTACGCGGTGATGGCCAGGCCCGCCACGGCGGTGGCCAGCCCCGTGTGCTCCAGCGCGGGCGCCAGGAACGGCAGGACGCCCAGCAGGATCGCGCCCTCGACGAACGCCAGCCCGAACACCAGCAGCGCCCACGGATGCCCGAGCACCGCACCCAGATACCCGCCCACCCCAGTCCCTCCCCCGGCGGCCCGGTCCTGCGCGCCGGAGCGGGCGCGCTCCGGCCCGGCCACCCCCACGCGGTCCTGCGCGCCGAGGCGGGCGCGTGGTGGCTCGGGGAGGGTGCGGAGCAGGACGGCGCAGACCAGGGCGCAGGCCGCGGGCACCGTGAAGGCCACCCGCCAGTCCAGCAGCCCCGCCACCACCCCGCCGAGCCCGGTGGCCGCGGCCGTGCCGAGTGCGGCGGCGCCCATGAGGTCCGTCAGCGCGCGCTGGCGCACGGACGTGGGCACGGTGTCGCCCACGTACGTCAGCGCGGTCGGGATGACGGCGCCGAAGCACGCGCCGGTCACGACCCTGGCCACCACCAGCGCCCCGAGCACCGGCATCAGCGCGGAGACCACCCCGGCCAGCGCCGCGCCGAACAGCGCCCCGCGCATCACCCGGACCCGCCCGAACCGGTCGGACAGCACCCCCCACAGCGGCTGCGTCAGCCCGTACGCCAGGTAGTAGCCGCTGGCGGCGGTGATGGACGCGGAGAGCGGGACTCCGAGATCCGTCGAGATCAGCACGAGCATCGGGCTCACCGCGAAGCGGTCGAAGCTGCTGACGGCGGCGGCCAGGGACAGGGTCCTCGGCGGGCCGGTGAGGGTGAGGGGAAGTACGGGGGCGTTCATGAGCTCATTTGCTTGTTTGTCCCCAACAAAAGCAGTAATCCCACCCTAAATGGGGGAATGTCGCGCGGCCTGAGTACGCTCTGACGGTTGCCCTCGTTCTCCTTGAGGAGTCCCGTGACCGCCTTCGCCCTGGATGACCCACTCGACCGCGGCTCCGGCCTGCCCAGGCCGGGCAGCCTGCTGCGGACGGCCGCCGACTCGGTCCCGCCCCCGGGGCTCGTGCTGCTGGCCATCGTGTCGGTGCAGCTCGGCGCGGGTTTCGCCAAGGAGCTGTTCGCGGCGCTGCCGCCGAGCGCGGTGGTGTTCCTGCGCATCGGGGCCGGAGCGCTGATCATGGGCGCGCTGGTCAGGCCGCGGCTGAAGGGCCTGGCCTGGCGCGACTGGGCGGTGGGCATCGGCTTCGGCGTCACCCTCGCCGTCATGAACCTGACCTTCTACGAGGCCCTGGCCCGGCTGCCGATGGGGATCGCGGTGGCGATCGAGTTCCTGGGGCCCCTGGGCGTGGCCGTGGCGGCGTCCAGGCGCCGGATCGACCTGCTGTGGATCGGGCTGGCCGGGGCGGGCGTGGTCCTGTTCGCGCCCTGGGGGCAGTCGGCGTCGGTGAGCTGGATCGGCATCGCGTTCGCGATGGCGGCGGGGGCCTGCTGGGCCGGTTACATCCTGCTGTCCGCGGCGGCCGGGCAGCGCTTCCCGGGCACGAGCGGGCTGTCGTTCGCGATGATCGTGTCGGCCGTGGTGATCGCTCCCGTGGGTGTGGCGACCGGCGGGGCCGACCTGTTGCAGCCTGAGCTGCTGCTCATCGGGCTGGGCGTGGGGCTGCTGTCGTCGGTGATCCCGTACTCGCTGGAGCTGCAGGCGCTGCGGCGGATGCCCAAGCATGTGTTCGGCATCCTCATGAGCCTGGAGCCGGCCGTGGCGGCGCTGATCGGGGTGCTGCTGCTGCACGAGTTCCTGCAGGTGCAGCAGTGGGCGGCGATCATCTGCATCGTGGCCGCCAGCCTGGGCTCGACCCGGCTTTCCCGGCGCAAGGAGTAAGCGGCCCTCAAGGAGTGAGCGGCCCTGGAGGGCCCGCCGCGCGCCCGTGGGATGGGGTCTCGGGCGCGCGGCGGAGGGCTCGGCGATGGGCGGGGTGTGCCGAGCCCGCGGAAGGTCAGCGGAGTGCGGGGGTCCGCCTGACCAAGCTGACGCCGGCCTCCTGAAACTGGGTGGCCCCAGGGGAGACCGGGTCGGTCCGATGAGGATCAGGAAGGCGGACCGTCGCGCGTGGCGCCGTCCGGTCGGCCTCAGATTGAGAGTACCTTCCCCGGCGGGTGCCCGATCCCTAAATGTCAGAATTCAGTGCTCGGCCCAAATGCCGCGTACGTGGCCGATGTGCTCCTCCATGAGCTGCGCCACACCCGCGGCGTCGCCGCTCTTGAGCGCGTCGAGCAGCGCGAGGTGCTCCCTGGCGGAATCGCCCAGCGTGCCGCGCTCGGAGAGCTGGGACAGACCGTAGAGCCTGGCCCTGTTACGCAGGTCGCGCACCACCTCGACCAGGTGGGCGTTGCCGGACAGCGCCAGCAGCTCGACGTGGAAGCGCAGGTCGGCGTCCACGTACGCGAGCAGGTCACCGCGCTCGCTGGCCGAGACGATCTCCTGGGCGATGGGCCTGAGCCGCTCGAACTCCTCCGCCCGCGAGCTGTCGGCCAGCCTCGCCGCGGTGGGCACCTCGATGAGCTGGCGGATCTCGGTGAGCTCGTCGAGGTCGCGGTCGGACAGCTCGGTCACCCTGAAGCCCTTGTTGCGCACCGCCTCGACCAGGCCCTCCTTGGCCAGGTCGAGCATGGCCTCGCGGACGGGCGTCGCCGAGACGCCGAACTGCGCGGCCAGCACCGGTGCGGAATAGACCACGCCGGGGCGCATCTCACCGGTGATCAGCGCGGCGCGCAGCGCGTGCGCGACCTGTTCGCGCAGGCTCTGCCGCTCCCCCACCATCGGCAGGTCGAGCCGGTCATCGGCAGCCATCCGCCCATCCCTTCATATCCACGCCTCATAAGCGGCAGCCGCGACCACGAGGTCCTCCCACGCCATGCCCGTGCTCTTGAACACGCGCGGCCCCGGACCGGTGACCACTCCTCCGGCGATCAGCTCGGCGAGGTTACCGGCGAGATGACCAGTCGCGATCGTACCTTGGGAGATCGGGATGATCACATCCCCCGCCTCTTCCAGGGCGGCCGACCTGGCCTCGACGACCACGGTGGCGCGGGCGACGAGGTCGCCGTCGAGCTCGCGGGCGCCGGGCTCGTGCGACCCGACCGCGACGACGGTGACGCCGTCGCGGGCGAGCTTACCGGGGAACAGCGGCTCCCTGGCGGTCGTGCAGCAGGCGATGAGATCCGCCCCGGCCACCGCCTCCGCGACCGCGCCACCAGCCACGACGGGGGCCGGCAGGGCGCGGGCGGTGAGGCCGATTTCGCGGCATCGGACGGCGAGCGCCTCGGCGCGGTCCGCGTCCCGCCCGACCACGGTCACGTCCTCCACGGGCCGCACCGCGCGCAGCGCCAGCACGTGCCCCCACGCCTGCGGCCCGCTCCCGAACACCACCAGGCGCCTGGCCTCGGGATCCGCCAGATGACGGACGGCGAGCGCGGAGACGGCCGGCGTGCGCAGCGAGGTGAGCGCGATCCCGTCCATGGCCGCCAGCGGCGCCAAGGTGCCGCCGTCGAGCAGCAGGTACGTCCCCTGGATCCGGGGCAGCCCCAGCCCGGGGTTGCCCGGCGCGATGGTGACGGCCTTCACCCCGGCGTACCGGCCGGCCGCGGCCGGCATCAGCAGGAGCTGCCCGGCCGGCAGCTCCACGATCGGCCGCTGCGGCGTGCGCTCGGGATCGAGCCCGGCGCGCAGGGCGTCCTCCAGAATCTGTACGGCCCGCCCGACCGGCACCAGCCGCTCCAGCGTGTCCGCGTCGAGATATGGCAGAGCGGTCATCGCAGCGTGAACCCCAAACCGATCGGATCCCCTGGATCGAGCTCGAACGCGTGCCTGCCGGTCCGGTAGGCCATGCCTTCGATCTCGGGAACGACTCCTTCGCCCGCGGGACCGGCCACGCGGGCGCGGAACGTGCTGCCCACGATGCTGCTGTGGATCAGCGGCCCGCGCAATCCCGAGTCGTGCAGCAGCGCCAGCCGGGCGGCCGTGCCCGACCCACAGGGCGAGCGGTCCACCTCGCCGTCGGCGAACACGGTCACGTTGCGCTGGTGCGCCGCGCCGCCGGTCTCCGGCAGTTCGTCGTAGAAGATCACCCCGTAGACGCCGGACAGCCGGTCGTCGGACGGGTGCCTGGAGGCCGGATGCCGGGCCAGGTCGGCCTTGACCAGCCGGGCGTGCTCGACCAGCGCGCCCAGGTGCTGGGGCGCCACCGACAGCCCGAGCGCTCCCGCGGGCATCGACGCGTAGATCGCGCCGCCGTACGAGATGTCCACCTTCGTACCGGCGGCGACCACGTCCCTGGCGATCACGTAGGACGGGACGCTCACGAACGTCACCGACTCCACCCGGCCGCGCGAGCTGCGCACCCGTGCCGTGACCCGGCCGGACGGAACGTCGACGACCACGTCGGTCTCGCCGTCCGGGTCCGCTTCGACCAGCCCTTCGTGCACCGCGTACGCGCCCAGCGCGATCGTGCCGTGCCCGCAGGCGGTGGAGAAGCCGTCCTTGTGCCAGAACAGCGCGCCCAGATGGGCGCCGGGGTCGTCGGGCGGGACGAGGAAGCAGCCGTACATGTCGGCGTGCCCGCGCGGCTCATGGCACAGCAGCCGCCGGACGTCGTCGAACTCGGCGGACGAGGCGGCGGTGGCGCGGCGCGAGAGCACGTCGGCGCCGGGGATCTCGGGCACGCCGCCGGTCACGATGCGGAACGGCTCGCCGCCGGTGTGGTAGTCGACGGTGGTGATCGGCCGCCCGTTCACAGCTCGAACCCGGCGGGGAACGGGTCGCGCGGGTCGAGGAAGTATTGGGCGGTGCCGGTGATCCAGGCCCGGCCGGTGATGGAGGGGACGACGGCGGACGCGCCGCCCACGGTGGTCTCCTCCAGGAGCCTGCCGGTGAAGCTGGTGCCGATGAACGACTCGTTGACGAAGTCCCGCCCGAGCGGCAGCTCGGCGCGCGCGTGCAGCTGGGCCATCCTGGCGCTGGTGCCGGTGCCGCAGGGCGAGCGGTCGAACCAGCCCGGGTGGATGGCCATGGCGTGCCGCGAGTGGTGGGCGTCGGAGCCGGGGGCGGCGAAGTAGACGTGGTGGCAGCCGCGGATGCGGTCGTCCTCGCGGTGCACGGGCTCGTCGGCGGCGTTGATCGCCTCCATGGTGGCCAGCCCGGCGGCGATGATCTCGTTCTTGGCCTTGCGGTCGAAGGGCAGGCCGTAGTGGTCGAGGTTCACGATGGCGTAGAAGTTGCCGCCGTACGCCAGGTCGTACGGGATCTCCCCGAATCCGGGCACGTTCACGGTGGCGTCGAGCCTGTCGCAATAGGAGGGCACGTTGCGCAGGGTCACCGACGTGGCGGCCCCGTCCTCGACGGCCACGTCCACCTCGACGAGCCCGGCCGGGACCTCCAGGCGCACGGTGGTAACCGGCTCGACCACCTCCACCATGCCGGTCTCGACGAGCACGGTGGCCACGCCGATGGTGCCGTGCCCGCACATCGGCAGCAGCCCCGACACCTCGATGAACAGCACCCCCCAGTCCGCGTCCGGCCTGGTGGGCGGCTGCAGGATGGCGCCGCTCATGGCCGCGTGGCCGCGCGGCTCGGTCATCAGCAGGGTGCGGATGTGATCGAGGTGATCACGGAAGTAGACGCGCCGCTCGGCCATGCTCCCGCCGGGGACCACGCCCACCCCGCCGGTGATCACGCGGGTGGGCATGCCCTCGGTGTGGGAGTCGACGGCGTGGAATACGCGCTTGGTCCTCATCGCAGCCCTTCTGCCAGTGCCTTCTCGGTCGCGGCGCGCACGACGGCGGCCTGCTCTCCGGCCAGCGGCAGCCTGGGCTGCCTGCACGGCCCGCCGTGCCGCCCCGCCAGGTCCATCGACAGCTTGATGGCCTGGACGAACTCGGTCTTGGAGTCCCAGCGCAGCAGCGGGTGCAGCGTGCGGTAGAGGGGCAGCGCGGTGTCCAGGTCGCCGTCGAGCGCGGCGCGGTAGAGGGCGACGCTCGCGGCGGGCAGCGCGTTCGGGTAGCCGGCGACCCACCCTACCGCCCCGGCCACGCCCAGTTCGAGCAGCACGTCGTCGGAGCCGACCAGCAGGTCGAGGTCGGGGGCCAGCTCGGCGAGCTCGTACGCCCGCCGCACGTCCCCGCTGAACTCCTTCACCGCCACGATGAGCCCCTCCTCGTGCAGCTTGGCGAGGAGCGCGGGCGTCAGGTCCACCTTGGTGTCGTACGGATTGTTGTAGGCCACGATCGGCACGCCGGCCTTGGCGACCTCGCGGTAGTGCGCGACGACGGCCCGCTCGTCGGCCCGGTAGGAGTTCGGCGGCAGCAGCAGCACCGAGCCGCAGCCCGCCGCGCCGGCCTGCTCGGCCCAGCGGCGGGACTCGGCCGCGCCGTACGCGCCCACGCCCGCCATCACACGGGCGCCGCCGACGGCCTCGACCGCGGCCTCGATCACCCGGGTCCGCTCCTCCGGGGTGAGCGTCTGGTACTCGCCGAGCGACCCGTTCGGCACGACGCCGTCGCAGCCGTTCCCGACCAGCCAGCGGCAGTGGCCGGCGAAGCCGTCGAAGTCGACCGACAGGTCGTCGTGCAGGGGCAGCGCGGTGGCGACCATGACGCCGTGCCAGGGCTTGCTGCGGTTGTCCATCGAAGTCCTCCGTCTAAAGGGTCGTGTGAAGTGGATCGGGTCTCACGTCTCAGGGGGATCCATCGGCATCGCCCCCGCCGGGCGCGTCGCCGGGAGTGCCGGGGGCGCTGGTGCCGGGGATGCTGGAAGCCCTGGACGTGCTCGGGGCACTGGCGGCGCTGGACGTGCTCGGAGCACCGGAAGCGCTGGACGTGCTCGGAGCACCGGTAGCGCTGGACGTGCTCGGAGCACCGGTAGCGCTGGACGTGCTCGGGGCACCGGCGGCGCTGAGGGCGCCGAGCGTGACAGGCTGGGCGATCGGGCGGCGGGGCGGCTGCGGCGGCTCCCCTGCCAGGCAGGAGACGGCGTAGCCGCAGATGCGGCCCTGGCACCAGCCCATGCCGGGCCTGGCCAGCAGCTTGACGGAGCGCGCGTCGGTGGCGCCGAGATCCTGCGCCTCACGTACGCGCGCCAGCGGCACCTCCTCGCACCGGCACACCAGCGTGTCGTCCCGCAGCCACCCCTGCCAGCCGGGCTGTACCGGGTACGCCCGCTGCAACGCCGCGCCGAACGCCCGCCACCGCGCGCGCCGCCGCGCCAGCACCCCCGCCACCTCACCACCGGCACCACCGGCCGCAGCGCTGGCACCGCTGGCCACACCGCTGGCGATACCGCTGGCCGCACCACTGGCCGCACCACTGGCTGGAGGGCCGATGGCGTCGGCGGCGATGGTCAGGCCGGCGATCCGGCCCTCCAGCTCGGAGAGCCGCCACCCGCCCACCCCCGTGGGCTCGCCGGCCGCCCAGACCCCGGGGACGGTGGTGCGCTGGTCGCCGCCGACGTTCAGCACAGGGCTGCCGTCCACGTCCGCCCGGGTCTCGCAGCCGAGCTGCACGCCCAGCTCGATCTGCGGCAGGAACCCGAACCCGGTGGCCACGGTGTCGCACTCGACGACGCGGGTGGCGAGAACGTTCCAGTCCTTGTCGAGCCTGGCCACGGTGACGGCCTCCACCTGGCGCTCGCCGTGCGCCGCGACCACCGCCTGGCGCGTCCGGTACGGCACCCCGTGCCGGGCCAGCTTCGCCGCGTACCCGGCCGCCTCCCCGGCCTTGCCCAGGGCCAGCAGCGGATGCCTGGCCAGCCCGAGCCCGCCGTTGGCCTCGAACACGCCCAGCACCCTGGCCCCCGCGCCGGCCAGCCCGGTCGCCACGGGCAGCAGGAAGGGCCCGGTGCCGGACACGACGATCCGCCCGCCCGCCACCACGCCGTTGCCCTTGAGCAGCGCCTGAGCACCGCCCGCGGTGAGCACGCCGGGCAGGTCCCAGCCGGGGAAGGGCAGCGGCCGGTCGTACGCGCCGGTGGCGATCAGCAGCCGCCGCGCCCGCACGGCCACGGGCCGCTCCACCGGCGAGCCCGAGGCTCCGGGATCCCGCGTCACGCAGTGCACGACGAGGCCGCCGTCCGGCTCGCGGGCCACGCTCCACACCTGATGTCGCAGCAGCAGGTCGGCCCGCTCGCCGAGCGCCCGCGCCTGCCGCAGGAACCGGCCGAGCGCCGCGTCCGCACCGGAAGCGGGCCCGGAAGCGGGCTCAGGGCGGGCGGTGTGGCGGAAGTACTGGCCGCCGAGCCGCGCCGCCGAGTCGACGAGTGCCACGCGGAGCCCGGCCTGCGCCGCCGTGAGCGCGCCCGCCACCCCGGCGGCCCCGCCGCCCACCACCACCAGGTCGTACGTCATGACGTCGTCACCTCGTCACCGGGAGCCGCCTCGACCAGGCAGGCCCGCTCAGGACCCCGCCCGTTGACGGAGATCAGGCAGTCGAAGCAGACCCCGATCCCGCAGAACAGTCCGCGCGGCCGCCCCTCGAACCGGGTGCTGCGCCACGACCGCACCCCGGCCGCGTGCAGCGCCGCGCCGATCGTCTGTCCTGGCACGACCGGCACGGACCGGCCGTCGATCGTGATGTGGAACGTCACAGCGTCTCCTCTGCGAAGCGGTCCGGACGGAAGGGACGCAGGTCGAGATCGGGTTCGGCCCCGGTGAGCAGCTGCGCGAGCAGGTGACCGGTGGCCGGCGCGAGCCCGATGCCCGCCCCTTCGTGGCCGCACGCGTGGTACAGGCCGGGCATGCGCGGGTCGGCGCCGATGACGGGCAGATGGTCGGGACAGTACGGGCGGAACCCGCAGTACGACCTGATGGCCCGCACGTCCCGCAGCGCCGGGAAGAGCGCGACCGCCTGCTCGGCCAGCCGCGCGAGCACGGGGACGGACGTCGTCCTGTCGAACCCGACCCGTTCCCTGCTGGCCCCGATGAGCACGGTCCCCGCCGGGGTGCCCTCCACGACGGCCGAGGTCTCCAGGTCGGCCGAGTCGCTGGCCACATTCGTCACGTAGGCGGCGGTGTAGACCTTGTGCCTGATCAGCGGCTCGGCGAGGGGCTCTGTGACGAGGACGAAGCCGCGCCTGGGCAGGATCGGCAGGTGCACGCCGGCCAGCGCGGCCACCTCGCCGCCCCACGTGCCCGCCGCGTTGATCACAGCGTCGCCGCGCACGTCGCCGTGCGAGGTGCGGACGCCCGTCAGCCGGTCTCCCGAGCTCGTGACCCCGGTCACCGTGACCCCCAGGCGCAGCCGCAGCGTGCCGTGGCCGAAGCGGTCGCCGCCGTGCCTGAGCAGGCGGGCGGCGGCCAGCATGGGCTGCACCTGGGCGTCCTGCGGGTAGTGGACGCCGCCGGCCAGATCCCCCGCCAGGTGCGGCTCGTACTCGCGCAGGGACCCCGCGGCCACGATGGTGTGCTCCACCCCCTGCTTGGCGGCCAGCTCGGCCAGCTGCCGCTGCACCTCGCCGGTCTCCGCGACGACCAGCCCGCCCTTGGCCTCGAACTCGAAGCCGCCCCCCGCAGCGTCATCCGCAGCGCCACTCTCAGGGCCGGGCTCGGCCAGCGAGCGCCACAACCGGTTCGACAGCACGGCCAGGTCGAGCTCCGGCCCCGGCTCCTTGTCGGACACCAGCACGTTGCCCTCACCCGAGCCCGTCGTGCCGCCCGCCACGGGCCCGCGGTCGACCACGGTCACGTCAAGTCCCGCACGCGCGGCGTAGTAGGCGCAGGCCGCCCCCACCACTCCCGCGCCGACGACGATCACGTCGGACATCGACACCTCCCGCTCAGTAATATGTCACATACTTTGTGGCTTGAGAAGTCCGTTCCCACGGGCTGGGACGAGAGCCGGTTCCCGGTGGGCGGACCGGACGACCAGGCCCTTACCATCGATGACGTGAAGCTACCCACGGACCACGCCAACCCTCTCGTGCGCCTGTTGCTCTCCTTCTGGGCGCCCACCACGCGGACGATGCGCGGCTGGGCGATGGCGTCGGTCGTGGTGAACGCGGGCATCGCGGTGACGGGCGCGGGCGTGCGCGTCACCGGGTCCGGGCTCGGCTGCCCGACCTGGCCGAAGTGCACCCCGGACAGCTTCCTGCCGGCCCCGCACCCCGAGGTCTCGATGATCAGCATGTTCGTCGAGTTCGGCAACCGGCTGCTGACGTTCCTGGTGCTGGCGGTGGGGGCCGTGTGCGTGCTCGCGGTGCTGCGCATGGCGCCGCGCAGGCGCTCGCTGCTGTGGCTGGCCGCGCTGCAGCCGGTGGGGATCGTGGCCCAGGCCCTCTGGGGCGGGCTGGTGGTCAGCACGATGCTCAACCCGTTCACGGTCGGCATGCACTTCCTGATCTCCACCGGCCTGATCGCCGCCTGCTGGATGCTGTACGCGCGCTCGGGCGAGGGCGACGGCCCCGCCAGGCGGGTGGTGCACCGCGACCTCCGCCGGCTGGGCTACGCCCTGCTCGCGGCGGTGTTCGCGCTGCTGGTGGCCGGGGTGGTGGTCAGCGGCACGGGCCCGCACTCGGGCGACGTGATGGCCTCGCGCTTCGACCTGGACATCGAGGCCGTGGCGCGGCTGCACGCCGACATCGTCTACATCGTGGTCGGGCTGACGTTCGCGCTGCTGCTCGCGCTGCACGTGAGCAAGGCGCCCAGGCCCGCCAGGCGGGCGGCGCTGGCGCTGCTCGGGGTGGAGCTGGCCCAGGGCGTGATCGGCTACACCCAGTACTTCCTGGCCGTGCCCGCGGTGCTGGTCCTGCTGCACGTGCTCGGCTCCACGGTGGTGTGGATCGCGGCGCTCAGGGTGGTCACCTCGCTGCGCGAGCGGACCCCCGAGACGGTCCCGGCCGGCCACTCCCCCGCCGAAGCGGCCGCTGCCGTCTGAGGGATATGCCAGGGTATGGGGTGCTAAGTCCGCCACTCCCCCGCCCTCGGAGGTGTGCGATTTGCTCGGAAAAGTCCGTCCCACGCGTAAGACGCTGCGCCGTGCGTACCAAGGTCTGGTGGGGCTCAGCGTGCTCGCGCTCGCACCCATGACCTGGGCCTGGCTCAGCAGCTCGGGGCATCGGGCGGCGGCCGAGGGCGACGGCTGGCTGGCCCGCGTGCCCGTGACGCAGGCGGCGCTGGTGCTGGGCGCCGGCGTGTACGGCACGCAGCCCACCCAGATGCTGGCCCGCAGGCTCGACATCGCCGCCGACCTCTACCACGCGGGCAAGGTGCGAGCGCTGCTGCTCTCGGGCGACAACAGCCGCAAGGACTACGACGAGCCCACGGTCATGCGCGACTATCTGCGCGGCAAGGGCGTGCCCGACGCGGTGATGGTGCTGGACTACGCCGGGTTCGACACGTGGGACTCGTGCGTGCGGGCGCGCAAGGTGTTCGGGGCCGAGCGGATCACCGTGGTGACGCAGGAGTTCCACATGCCGAGGGCCGTGACGCTGTGCAGGACGGCCGGGCTGGAGACGTTCGGGGCGGGTGACGACTCGGCCAGGAGATGGGCCTCGATCACCTACGTCTACGCCGCCCGCGAGCTGTTCGCCACCGCCAAGGCGTTCGCCGACGCGAAGATCCTGCACTCCGACCCCGTCTACCCCGGGCCGCGCGAGGTCTCGCTCACCCGGATCCTGGCTCAGCCGGGCGCGCCCGGCGCGTAGCCGGGTGGCGGGCTGCCCCTGGCGACCGACCTGGCGTGCATCGACGGCACGGGGAAGTCCGCGCGGGCGGTGCTCATGCACTCCAGCAGGGCCCGCTGCTCCTCGTGGAAGACCTGCTCGTCGACCATGTGCCGGGCCGCCCGCTCGTGCAGCAGGCCCAGCTCGGTGGCGGCGAGCTGGTAGTCGCGCATCGCGCGCAGCCCGCGCTTGCCGCCGTGGGCCTTGGCCCACTGCCTGGCCTGCCGCCGCCTGGCGAACGCCGACAGCATGTAGACGTCGGCCTGCGTGACCAGCTTGGTCGGCTCGTACGGCGGCAGATACCGGTGGATGAGCGCGACGATGCGCCGCCGGTCCCTGAACACCACGCCCATCAGCACGACGAGCACGACCAGCAGCGCCAGGTAGGCCACCACGAGCCCGGGGAAGCCGCCGTAGGAGGCCAGGCCGTTCCACAGGCCGTGCAGGACCATCGCGCCCGACCAGCCGGCCAGGATGTAGAAGACCCGCTCGGAGCCGCCGCGCTGGGCCGCGTAGGCGACGCCGACTCCGATCATGGAGCTGAACAGGGGGTGCGCCAGCGGCGACAGGATGCCGCGCAGCACCACCGTGACCGCCAGCCCCTTGACGCCCGCCTCGGAGTTGAGGGCGGCGATGTAGTAGCTGACGTTCTCGCTCATGGCGAAGCCGAGGCCGACCATGCTCGCGTAGATGATGCCGTCGGTGGGCCCGTCGAGCTCGGCCCTGCGGAACTTGAGCAGGCCCAGCAGCACCAGGCCCTTCATCGTCTCCTCCACCACGGGGGCGCCGAACGTGGCCGCGATGTTGCGGGCGCTGGCCTCCGACAGCCGGGCGGTGTCGATGATGTAGTGCAGGTTGAGGGAGTTGACCACGCCCGCCGCCAGCACCGCGATGCCCGCGCCCCACGCGAAGGCGAAGATCAGGTTGCTGCGGGGCTCCGGCTCCATCCTGTCGAGCGCCAGCACCCCCGCCAGCAGCAGCGGCACCGGCGCCAGGGCCAGCACGAGCGCGATGAAGAACTGCACCGGCGCGCCGTTGAGCACGTCGAAGGAGAACGAGACGAGAGCGCAGATGCCGGTGAGGACAAGCCCGATGATCAATGCGAACGATGGGCGGTCCTTCAACACCCAGCGTGGATCACGGGTCGCCATAAAGTGACTTTAACGGATCAGGCTGCCGGGGTCCGTGCCGGTCCGCGCCGACCCGCGACGCGGGTAGTCACTCGTCACCGTACGGACATGGATGTCGTTCATCTTCGGCCAGAAGCGCGTCAGGCGAGCAGCGGATCGATCGCGACCGCGAGGAAGAGCAGCGCCAGATAGGCGTTCGACCAGTGGAAGAAGCGCATGGGCCGCAGATCGACGCCGGTCTTGCCGGCGTTGAGCCGGCCCAGCAGGCGGTGCACCTCCCACAGGCACATGACCCCGAGCACGGCCGCCACGGCCGGGTAGAACAGCGTGGTGCCCGCCACCGGCCACAGCGCCAGCGAGCACAGCACCGTCGCCCAGGTGTAGGCGATGGACTCCATGATGACCCGGCGCTCGGTGGCCACGACCGGCAGCATCGGAATCTTGGCCGCCGCGTAGTCCTCCTTGTAGCGCATGGCCAGCGTCCAGGTGTGCGGCGGCGTCCAGAAGAACACCACGCCGAACAGCACCAGCGGCGCCCAGTCGAGCCGCTCCGTGATGCCGGCCCAGCCGATCATGACGGGCATGCAGCCCGCGATGCCGCCCCACACGATGTTCTGGGCGGTGCGCCGCTTCAGCAGCATCGAGTAGACCAGCACGTAGAACAGGATCGCCGCGAGGGCCAGCACCGCGGCCAGCCAGTTGGTGGTGAGCCACAGGCCGGCGGTGGACAGGATGCCCAGCACGATCCCGAAGATCAGCGCGCCGCGCGGCGACACCTGGTGCCTGGCCAGCGGCCTGCGCCGGGTGCGGCGCATCTTCGAGTCGATGTCGCGGTCGACGTAGCAGTTGAGCGCGTTGGCGCTGCCCGCCGATAGGGTGCCGAACACCATGACCGAAATGGACGTCCACAGCGGCGGCAGGCCGCCCGCCGCGAGGAACATCACCGGCAGCGTCGTGATCAGCAGCAGCTCGATGATCCGCGGCTTGGTGAGCGCGATGTAGGCCTTCACGGTCGTGCTGATCGAGCGCGGCTTCCCCACCTGCGGTGATGGGGCCGTGGCCTGCTTGTTGGTCAGCACCGTCAAGGCGCTTCCAGCCTGTGCGGAGTCAACGCGTAACCTCTGATAGAGCGGATCCATGGGTGGGCGCCGTGACGCCCCTGCGAACAACCAAACTGTAGTCGCAGGGGCGGCCGGTCCGGCCAATGGGGGGCTTGCGCCGCACATGGACACGCGAGGGTGGAATGGGAATCGATCGCCAGCTCCACTCGGTTAGGGTCCCGTGTGGGCGGGATAGCCAACCGGCATAACCAATGACAACTAGACTCCGGAGACCGAGCACTTGAGCACCGAACTCGTGCCAGCCCTTGAATGGACCGACCTGGACAGCCGGGCGGTCGACGTCGTTCGAGCCCTGGCGATGGACGCAGTGGAGAAGGCGGGCTCGGGCCACCCCGGCACCGCCATGAGCCTGGCCCCCGCCGCATACCTGCTGTTCCAGCGTGTGATGCGGCACGACCCGACCGACCCGAACTGGATCGGGCGCGACCGGTTCGTGCTGTCGTGCGGGCACACCAGCCTCACCCTTTACATCCAGCTCTACCTTTCCGGCTACGGCCTGACGCTCGACGACCTCAGGCGGCTGCGCCAGTGGGACAGCCTCACGCCGGGTCACCCGGAGCACGGTCACACCGCGGGCGTCGAGACCACCACGGGCCCGCTGGGCCAGGGCCTGGGCAACGCGGTCGGCATGGCGATGGCGGCCCGCCGCGAGCGCGGCCTGTTCGACCCCGAGGCGGAGGCGGGCGCCTCGCCGTTCGACCACCACATCTGGTGCGTCGTCAGCGACGGCGACATCGAGGAGGGCATCAGCCACGAGGCCAGCGCGCTCGCCGGCCACCAGAAGCTGGGCAACCTCGTCGTCCTGTACGACGACAACCACATCTCCATCGAGGACGACACGCTGATCGCCAAGTCCGAGGACGTGGTCAAGCGCTACGAGGCCTACGGCTGGCACACCGAGAGCGTCGACTGGACCTCCTCCGGCGACTACGAGGAGGACGTCCAGGCGCTCTACGACGCGCTCGAGGCGGCCAAGGCGGAGACCGACAGGCCGTCGTTCATCCGGCTGCGCACCATCATCGGCTGGCCCGCCCCCAACAAGCGGAACACCGGCAAGATCCACGGCTCGGCCCTGGGCGAGGCGGAGATCGCCGCGACCAAGGAGATCCTCGGCCTCGACCCGGCCAAGAGCTTCGACGTCTCCGCCGAGGTGCTGGAGCACGCCCGGGGCATCGCCCAGCGCGGTCGCGCCGACCACGCCGAGTGGGAGAAGTCGTACGCGGAATGGCGGCTGGCCAACCCCGAGCGCGCCGCCGAGCTCGACCGCATCTCCCACCGCGAGCTGCCGGCCGGATGGGCCTCCGCGCTGCCGTCGTTCGAGACCGGCACGTCGGTCGCCACCCGCAAGGCCTCGGGCTCGGTGCTCGACGCGCTGGCGCCGGTGCTGCCCGAGCTGTGGGGCGGCTCCGCCGACCTGGCCGAGTCCAACAACACCACGATGAAGGGCGAGCCGTCCTTCATCCCCGACGAATACCAGACCAAGGCGTTCCCGGGTAACCGCTACGGCCGCACGCTGCACTTCGGCATCCGCGAGCACGCCATGGGCGCGATTCTCAACGGCATCGCGCTGCACGGCGGCACGCGCCCGTACGGCGGCACGTTCCTGGTCTTCTCCGACTACATGCGCCCGGCGGTGCGCCTGGCCGCGCTGATGAAGCTGCCGGTCACGTACGTGTGGACGCACGACTCCATCGGCCTCGGCGAGGACGGCCCGACCCACCAGCCGATCGAGCACCTGTGGGCGCTGCGCGCGATCCCCGGCCTCGACGTGGTGCGCCCGGCCGACGCCAACGAGACCGCGTACGCGTGGAAGGCCGTGCTGGAGCACACCGACCGGCCCGCCGCGCTGGCGCTGACCAGGCAGAACCTCCCGGTCTACGAGGGCACCAGCGCCGACGGCGTGGCGCACGGCGGCTACGTGCTGCGCGAGGCGTCCGACGGCCAGCCCAAGGTGATCCTCATCGCCACGGGCAGCGAGGTGCAGGTCGCCGTCGAAGGACGCGAACTGCTGGAGGCGCAGGGCATCCCCACGCGCGTGGTGTCGATGCCGTGTGTCGAGTGGTTCAACGGGCAGGAATCCGCATACAGGCAGACCGTCCTGCCCTCCGCCATCCGAGCCCGGGTGGCGGTCGAGGCGGGCATCGGACTCGGCTGGCACCAGTTCGTCGGCGAGTGCGGAGAAGTGGTCAGCCTCGAACACTTCGGTGCCTCGGCCCCGTACAAGACTTTGTACGAGCAGTTCGGGCTGACGGCGGAGCGCGTGGCGGCGGCGGCCAGGGCGAGCCTGGCCAAGCTGGGTCAGGACAAGGGCGAGACGACGGGAAACTGAACGAACATGAGTGAGATCCTCAATAAGCTGTCCAGCCAGGGCGTGGCCATCTGGCTCGACGACATCAGCAGGGAGCGGCTGCGCACCGGCAACCTGGAGCAGCTCATCCGCGAGAAGAACGTCGTCGGGGTGACCTCCAACCCGACGATCTTCGCCGGCGCGCTCAGCAAGGGCGACGCCTACGACGCCCAGCTCCACGACCTCGCCGTGCGCGGCGTTGACGTGGGCGAGGCCGTGCGGGCCATCACCACCTACGACATCCGCTGGGCCGCCGACGTGCTGCGCCCGGTCTTCGACTCCAGCGGCGGCGTGGACGGCCGCGTCTCGCTGGAGGTGGACCCGCGCCTGGCCCGCGACAGCGACAGGACGATCGCCGAGGCCCGCGCGCTGTGGTGGCTGGTCGACCGGCCCAACCTGTTCATCAAGATCCCGGCCACGGCCGAGGGCCTGCCCGCGATCACGCAGGCGCTCGCCGAGGGCATCAGCGTCAACGTCACGCTGATCTTCTCCCTCGAGCGTTACCGCGCGGTCATGGACGCCTGGCTCGCCGGGCTGGAGGCCGCGCAGGCCAAGGGGATCAACCTGGCCTCGATCGAGTCGGTGGCCTCGTTCTTCGTCAGCCGCGTGGACACCGAGATCGACAAGCGCCTCGACAAGGTCGGCAAGCCGGAGCTGAAGGGCAAGGCGGGCATCGCCAACGCCCGCCTGGCCTACGCGGCGTTCGAGGAGGTCTCGAACTCCGAGCGCTGGCAGCGGCTGCGCGCCGCGGGCGCCCGCCCGCAGCGGCCGCTGTGGGCCTCGACCGGCGTGAAGAACCCCGAATACTCCGACACGATGTACGTCGACCAGCTCGTCGCCCCCGGCACCGTCAACACCATGCCGGAGAAGACGCTCGACGCGGTGGCCGACCACGCCAACATCTCGGGCGACACCGTGCGGCCGTTCTACGAGCAGGCCTGGAACACCATGGCCGCGCTCAAGGACGCCGGCGTCGACTACGACGACGTGGTGAAGGTCCTGGAGGACGAGGGCGTCGAGAAGTTCGAGGCGTCCTGGAACGAGCTGCTGGAGAGCGTCACCAAGAACCTGGTTCCGTGATGGAGGTCTCCTACCGCGAGGAGGGGGTGGCTTCGGCCGCCTCCTCCCTCGCGGGGCGCCTCGTCGCCGACGGCGTGCCCGCGCGGCTCGCCGGCGGCGACCCCACGTTGTGGGGTGAGGACGCCGAGGCGGAGGCGGCGGTCAGGCTCGGCTGGCTGACGCTGCCCCGCTCCTCTCGCGAGCTGCTGCCCGAGCTGGGCAAGCTCGGCGAGAGGGCCCGCGCCGAGGGCCTGACGAACGTGGTCCTGGCCGGCATGGGCGGCTCGTCGCTGGCGGCGGAGGTCATCTGCGCCACCGCCGACGTGCCGCTCACCGTGCTCGACACGACCGACCCCGGGCAGGTGCGCCGCGCGCTGACGGACCGGCTCGACGCCACGATCGTGGTCGTGGCGAGCAAGAGCGGCTCGACCGTGGAGACGGACTGTCATCTGCGGATCTACCAGCGGCTGTTCGCCGACGCGGGCATCGAGCCGGCCGGCCGCATCGTGGTCGTCACCGATCCTGGCTCGCCGCTGGAGCAGCTGGCCGTGGACGGCGGTCACCAGCTCGTGCTGGCCATGCCGGACGTGGGCGGCCGCTACTCGGCGCTGTCGGCGTACGGGCTGGTGCCCAGCGCGCTGGCGGGCGCCGACGTGGAGCGGCTGCTCGACGACGCCGAGGACGTGCTGCCGCTGCTCTCGCGCGACACCGGCAACCCCGGGCTCGACCTGGGGGCCGCGCTCGGCGGCGCGGCGCTGGCCGGGCGCGACAAGCTGCTGCTCGAAGACCAGCTCTCCCCCATCAACGGGCTGCCCGACTGGATCGAGCAGCTCGTCGCGGAGTCCACCGGCAAGCGGGGCAGGGGGATCCTGCCGGTCGTGGGCGCCGACCCCGCCCAGGCGGGCGACGAGCTGATCGTCGCGATCGAGTCCGACATCGGCGACGTACGCGTGGACGGCCCGCTGGGCGCGCAGTTCCTGGTCTGGGAGTACGCCACCGCCGTCGCCGGGCTGCTGCTGGAGATCGACCCTTTCGACCAGCCGAACGTGGCCGAGTCGAAGGAGAACACCGCCGCCCTGCTGGCGCTGCCCGACCTGCCGACCGGCGCCCCGGCGTTCGCGGACGGGCCCGTCGAGGTCTACGGCGCGGTCACGGCCAAGGACCTGCCCGGGGTGTTCGCGGAGCTGCTGCGCGCGATCCCCGACGGCGGCTATCTGGCGATCATGGCCTACCTCGACCGGCTGGCGGCGTTCGACGCCCCGGTGCCTGAGGGGGCCGACTTCGAGCAGATGACCGACGCCTGGATGATGGCCGATCCGGCGACGCTGCGGGCGCTGCTCGCGATGCGTACCGACCGGCCGGTGACGTTCGGGTGGGGGCCGCGGTTGCTGCACTCGACCGGCCAGTACCACAAGGGCGGGCCCCAGAACGGCGTCTTCCTGCAGATCACGGGCGTGGTGACGGACGACGTCGCGGTGCCGGGACGGCCCTACACGCTGGGCCGGCTCCAGCTGGCCCAGGCGCTCGGTGACCTCGGCGCGCTCGAAACCCGCGGGCGGCCGGCCGTACGCCTGCATTTGACCGACCGCGCGGCCGGAGTCGCGCGGCTGCTCGAAGCCGTACAGGAGGCTTGAGATGACAGAACCGGCAGCACCCGCGGAGGAAGCCGCCACCGTGGCGGCCGCCGTCGCGGGAATCGCCACCACTTTGGAAGTGGCGGCCGCCAACCCGCTGCGCGATCCGCGTGACAAGCGGCTGCCCCGGGTGGCCGGACCGTGTGTGATGGTGTTGTTCGGCGTGACGGGTGACCTGGCCAAGCGCAAGCTGCTGCCGGCGATTTACGACCTGGGCAACCGGGGGCTGCTGCCGCCCGGCTTCTCGCTGGTCGGCTTCGCCCGGCGCGATTGGAAAGACCAGGATTTCGCCCAGCTGACGCACGACGCCGTCAAGGCGCACGCCAGGACGCCCTTCCGCGAGGAGGTCTGGAAACAGATCCGCGAGGGCATCCATTTCGTGCCCGGCGAGTTCTCCGACGACGGGGCGTTCGACGCGCTGGCCATGGCCCTGGCTGAGATCGACGAGACGAGGGGCACCGGCGGAAACTACGCTTTCTACCTGTCGGTGCCGCCGAAGTTCTTCCCCGTGGTGGTGGAGCAGCTCAAGCGGACGAAGCTGTCCGACGCGCCCGAGGGATCGTGGCGGCGCGTGGTCATCGAGAAGCCGTTCGGCCACGACCTGAAGTCGGCCCACGAGCTGAACGAGATCACCACCTCGGCCTTCCCGGAGAGCTCGATCTTCAGGATCGACCACTACCTGGGCAAGGAGACCGTCCAGAACATCATGGCCCTGAGGTTCGCCAACAACCTCTACGAGCCCATCTGGAACCGCAGCTTCGTCGACCACGTCCAGATCACGATGGCCGAGGACATCGGGATCGGCGGGCGGGCCGGCTACTACGACGGCATCGGCGCGGCCCGCGACGTCATCCAGAACCACCTGCTCCAGCTCCTCGCGCTCGTCGCGATGGAGGACCCGACCTCGTTCGACGCCTCCGCGCTGCGGCGGGAGAAGGAGAAGGTGCTCAAGGCCGTGCAACTGCCGGCCAACCTGGGGCTCAACACGGCGCGCGGGCAATACTCCGCGGGGTGGCAGGGCGGCGAGAAGGTCGTCGGCTACCTCCAGGAGGACGGCATCTCGACCGAGTCCACGACCGAGACCTACGCCGCCATCAAGCTGGAGATCGCCAACCGCCGGTGGGCGGGAGTGCCGTTCTACCTGCGCACCGGCAAGCGGCTGGGCCGCCGGGTGACGGAGGTCGCGGTCGTGTTCCAGCGGGCGCCGCACCTGCCCTTCAGCAAGGACGACACCGAGATCCTGGGCCAGAACGCGCTGGTGATCAGAGTGCAGCCGGACGAGGGCATCACGGTCCGTTTCGGGTCGAAGGTGCCGGGGACGGCGATGGAGGTGCGCGACGTCTCCATGGACTTCGCCTACGGGGAGTCGTTCCTGGAGTCGTCGCCGGAGGCGTACGAGCGGCTGCTGCTGGACGTGATGATCGGCGACCCGCCGCTGTTCCCGCACCAGCGGGAGGTCGAGCTGTCGTGGAAGATCCTCGACCCGATCGAGGAGTTCTGGGGCACGCAGGGCCAGCCCCAGCCCTATGAGGCGGGCTCGTGGGGGCCGGAGTCGGCCGACGCGATGATGGCCCGCGACGGCCGCGTCTGGAGGAGGCTCTGATGACGACGTTCATGTTGTCGGACACGACGGCCGGGAAGATCTCGGCGCAGTTCATGCATCTGCGCCACCAGATGGGCGCGCCCGCCATCGGCATGGTGCTGACGCTGGTGGTGGTCTGCGAGGAGCGCCACCAGTACGACGCGCTGCGCGCGGCCACCGAGGCGGCCCGCGAGCACCCGTCGCGCATCATCGTGGTGATCAACCGCGAGGAGGACGAGCAGATCAGGCTCGACGCCGAGCTGCGCATCGGCGAGTCCACGCCGGGCGAGGTCGTGGTGCTGCGGCTGTACGGCGAGCTCACCGAGCACGCCGACTCCGTCGTCAGCCCGCTGCTGCTGCCCGACACGCCGGTGGTGGTGTGGTGGCCGGGCAAGGCCCCCGAGGTGCCCTCCAAGGACGCGGTCGGGGCGCTCGCGCAGCGGCGCATCACCGACGCCAAGGGCTTCGACGACGGCGGCGTCAGGTCGCTGGTGGTCAGGGCCAAGGGCTACGCCCCCGGCGACACCGACCTGGCCTGGGCCCGGCTGACGCCGTGGCGCAGCCTGCTGGCCGCCGCGTTCGACCAGCCCGTGGGCAAGGTGCGCAAGGGGGTCGTGGAGGCCTCTCCGGGGCATCCGAGCGCGCCGCTGCTGGCCGCGTGGCTGTCCGACCGGCTCGGGGCGCCGATCAAGGTCGCCGACTCCGGCGGTCCCGGCCTGACGTCCGTACGCCTGCAGCTCGGCGACGGTGAGCTGGTGGTCGGCAGGGCCGACTCCCGGCTCGCCACCCTCTCGCGGCCCGGCCAGCCGGACCGGAACGTGGCCCTGGCCCGCCGGCACACCTCGGAGCTGCTGGCCGAGGAGCTGCGCAGGCTCGACAGCGACGAGATCTACGAGGCCTCCGTCAAGCGTTTCGCCCGGACGTACAAGGGATGATCGTGAGCGTTCCGAACGTGGTCGTGCACCGCAATGCCGACGTGCTGGCCAAGGCCGTCGCGGCGCGGATCATCACCCGGCTGGTCGACGTGCAGTCGGCCAAGGGGTCGGCGTCGATCGTGCTGACCGGTGGCTCGGTCGGCATCGCCACGCTGGCGGCCATCGCCGCCACGCCGGCGCGTGACGCCGTGGACTGGCGGCGCCTGGACGTCTGGTGGGGCGACGAGCGGTTCCTGCACTCCGGCGACAAGGAGCGCAACGAGACGGGCGCCCGCGAGGCCCTGCTCGACCACGTGGACCTGGATCCCGAGCGGGTGCACGTCATGCGCGGGCCCGACTCGGGCATGTCGGCCGAGGAGTCGGCCGACTCCTACGCCGCCGAGCTGCGCGCGGCCTCCAGGCCGGAGGACCACGGGCCGGTGCCGGGCTTCGACGTGATGCTGCTCGGCATGGGCCCGGACGCGCACATCGCCTCGCTGTTCCCCGGGATGCCCGCGCTCTACGACACGCGTCCGGTGGTGGCCGTGCACGGCGCGCCGAAGCCGCCGCCCACCCGCATCAGCCTGACGCTGCCCGCCATCCAGGCCGCGCGCGAGGTGTGGGTGGTGGCGGCCGGTGAGGAGAAGTCGGGCGCGGTGCGCCTGGCCCTGTCCGAGTCGGGCTACGTCCAGGTCCCGGCCGCGGGCGCCAAGGGCCGGGGGCGGACCCTGTTCCTGCTGGACCGGGCCGCGGCCGGCAAGATCCCGCCGGGGCTGGGGCGGATCTCCTCCCCGTGACCGTCCGCGGGCGGCGTCCCTTCCGGTACGCCGCCCGCCCTCGGCCGCACGCGTCGGCCGGTCGTCCCGGTCCCCGGCCCCATGCGTCAGCCGGTCGTGCCGGTCCCCCGGCCCCATGCGTCGGCCGCTCGGCCTCATTCGTCAGCCGGCGGCGACCAGTGCGTCGATCTCGGCCGTCAGGGCCCGCTTGCGGTCCTCGCCGAGGTAGGACGCCTGGACCCCGTTGCGTGCGAGCAACGCCAGCTCCTCCTTCCCGAACCCGAACTCCCTGGCCGCCACCCGGTACTCCTGCGCCAGCGTGGTGGCGAACATGGGCGGGTCGTCGCTGTTGAGCGTCACGTACAGGCCCTCTTCGAGCATCCGGGGCAGCGGGTGGTCGCCGATCACGCCGACCTGCCCGGTGCAGACGTTGGAGGTCGGGCAGACGTCCAGCGGGAGCTGCGTCTCGCGCAGGTGGGCGACGAGGCGCGGGTCTTCGAGGCAGTTGATGCCGTGGCCGATGCGCTCGGCGCCGTAGCCCTCGATGACCTCCCAGATCGTCTCGGGGCCGGACATCTCGCCGCCATGCGGGACGCTGTGCAGCCCGGCCGCCCGCGCCGCCGAAAACGCGGAACGGTAGGCGTCACGATATTTCGGCCGCTCCTGCTCGATCCCGCCGATGCCGAAACCTACCAGCGCGGCGGGAGGTTCCTGGAGAGCGTGCTCCACCGTCACCTTGGCGGCCTCCGCACCGAACTCGCCGGGGATGTCGAAGATGTAGGCCATCTCCACGCCGTGGTCGCTCAGCGAGCGGCGGGCGGCCAGGTCGAGCGCCTCGGTCACCTCGCGCATGGGCATGCCGACGATGTGGTGCGCGTAGGGCGTGACCTGCAGCTCCACGTAGCGGGCGCCCTGCGGGGCGAGGTCGCGGGCCAGGCCGAGCACGAGGGTCGCCACGTCCTCCGGCTCCCGTACCAGGTCGTTGACGGCGGCGTACACCTGGGCGAACTGCGGGAAGTCGCGGAAGGTGTAGAAGCGGCGCAGGTCCTCCTCGCTGGTGGGGACGCGGCTGCCGGGGTGGCGGCGGGAGAGCTCCAGCACGGTGGGGACGGAGGCCGAGCCCACCAGGTGAACGTGGAGCTCGACTTTGGGAAGCGCGTCGATGAAGGCGTCGAGGGTGGTCATGCCGACGACCCTAGGGGCGACATTTCGCGAAAAAATAGGCTTTATGGCGAAATTTCACATGAAGATGTTAGTTTTGGCGGCTGAGCTAAGCTGGCGTGCGTGACCAACGCCGAAGCGTACGATCGCGGCTTCGCCCACCTCAGCTCCCACACCGTCGCCCCGCTCCTGGCACTGACCTGCGCGGGCCGTGCCCCGAGGCTGCTGGACGTCGGCTGCGGCACCGGCGTGGTCACCTCGGCGGCGCTGGCGCTGGGCGCCGAGGTCACCGCCGTGGACGCCGATCCCGGCATGCTGGAGCTGACCGCCCGCCGCCACCCCTACGCGACGATCCGGCGGGCCACGCTGCCCGTGCTGCCGTTCGAGGACGAGCAGTTCGACGCCGTGACGGGGAACTTCGTCATCAACCACGTCGCGGGCACGGCCGAGGCGCTCAAGGAGCTCCACCGCGTGCTGCGTCCCACCGGCATCCTCGCCCTGACCTGGTGGAAGGCCGACGAGATGACCGCCACCAACGTCTTCGCCGACGCCATCGCCGCCTCCAGGATCCCCTACGAGCCCCCGGACCGGCCGTTCACCGGCAACGACACGCCACCGCGCTTCACCGCCCTGCTCGCGCAGGCGGGCTTCCAGGCGGCGGCCGTGGACACCGTGCGCTGGCGCCACCAGGTGGACCTCGCGTCGTGGTGGACCGACGTCGTCCAGGCGGGCGGCCCGCGCTTCGACGTGATCGCCAGGCAGCCGCCGGAGACCGTCGAGTGCATCAGGGGCCACTACGACCGGCTCGCGGCCCCGTACGCGCGCGAGGGCTTCCCCGTATGCGCCTACCTGGCCCACGCCACCCGCTGACCCCTTACACCGGCCTTTTCACCGGGCCAGGGTGTCGCTCGACGACCAGGCGGTGACGAGGGGCATCAGCACCCCGTCGACCGACTCGGCGGCGAACGGCTCGTCGAACGCCGGCCCCGTGAAGATCATGCGGTGCCACACCAGCGCCTCGGCGACCGCGAAGACCCGGCCGGCGTCCACCGGACCCGGCAGCTCGCCCCGCGCCACAGCCCGCTCCAGGAGCGCGCGCACGTCGCCGAGGTTCTTCGTCGGCATGTGCTCGCGCAGCGTGCGGGCCAGCTCCTGGTTGGACACCAGCGTCGAGGACAGCCCGATGACCAGCGTGTGCTTGCGCTCCACCGCCTCGCACAGGCCGCGGAAGATGGAGGCCAGGTCGCCTCTGAGCGTCCCGGTGTCCTCCCCCGGCGGCGTGTCCATGTCGAACCGCCGGCAGATGACGTCCACGACCAGCTCGGGCTTGCCGGCCCAGCGCCGGTAGATGGTGGCCTTGCTGGCCCTGGCCCGCTTGGCGATCTGATCGACCGACATGCGGTCGTAGCCGACCTCCGACAGCAGCTCCATCGTGGCGTCGAGGATGGCCCTGTCGCGCTCAGGGTCGAGTGGAGCCACGTACACGTCCTTCAGCTGTAGGCGATCTCATCGAATCGTACGCCGGTCAGCTCGGTGGACACGTCCCACAGCCGTCTGGCGACCTCCTCCGACCTGGCCGTCTCCGAGGGGGTGAGCAGCTTGAGCGTCGGGCCGACGAACTCGCCGCCGCGCAGGTCCGGGGAGGTGGCGGCGTACAGGGAGGACAGGGCGCCGCGGGCCGGGCCCTTGAAGAGCAGGCCGAGGAGGGGCTGCAGGGGACCGAGCTTGAAGATGCTCGTGGCGGTCGCGCCGGGGTGGGTGGCGACGCTGATCAGGTCCGCGCCGGCCCGCTGGGCGCGCCGCTGCAGCTCCAGGGCGAAGAGCAGGTTGGCCAGCTTCGACCGGCCGTACGCGCTCATCCTGCCGTAGCCGCGCTCCAGGTCCAGGTTGCCGAAGTCGAGCCTGCCCATGGCGTGCGCGTCGCTGGAGACGTTCACCACGCGGGCCCCCGGGGCGGCGAGCAGCAGCGGCAGCAGCAGGCCCGTGAGCGCGAAGTGGCCCAGGTGGTTGGTGCCGAACTGCATCTCGAAGCCGTCCTTGGTCTCCTGACGGGGGATCATGCCGATGCCCGCGTTGTTGACCAGGAGGTCGACCTTGCCGACGCCCGCGGCGAACGTCCTGACCGACGCCAGGTCCGACAGGTCGAGCCGGCCGTACTCGACCTCCGCGCCGGGCACCGCCCGCTGGATCTCGGCGACCGCGGCGGCGCCCTTGCCCGGATTGCGGGCGGCCACGACGACATGGGCGCCGTGCCTGGCCAGCTCCAGCGCGGTGGGCAGGCCGATGCCGGTGTTCGCGCCGGTCACGATCGCCGTCTTGCCCGTCAGGTCGGGCATGGAGGCAGGGGTCCAGGTCGTCATCGCCACTCCAAGTGTACGGAACCGTTTCGTACACCATAACCCATGCACGTCCGCCGCGAGCGGGTCAGCGTTCCAGGCGCCGGCGCGCCTGACGTTCCTCGCGCTGGGTCACCTCCAGCCGCTGCCGGCTGTCGTCGAGCTTCTTGCGCGCCTTGGCGAGCTTGCCCTCCAGCCGCGCCACCTTCTCCGCGCGCTCGTCGTGCTCCTTCGCCGCCGCGTCGAGCGCCGTACGCCACTCCTTGTGCGCGGCCTCCGCCTCGGCGCGTTCCCCGGCCTTCCTGGCCTCGGCCTCCGCGCGCTCCCGGGCCTTGGCGGCCTCGCCCTCCGGCGTCTTCTTCCTCGCCGCGGGCCGTGCGCGCGTCACCGGCGCGGGGGCGAAGCCGCTGTAGCTGAGCGGCTTGGCCAGCGTGCCGCGCCGTACCTGCTCCGCCGCGTCCGCGTCCACGACGGCCGCGTCGAGCGTCTGATCCACCTCGCCGCCCGCGGCCGCCGACAGGCCGGCCGACTGCCTGATGAGCCGGCCCAGCCGCCCCGTGACGTCGTTGCGGCGCTGGGTCAGCTCGGCCAGCGCGCCGGCGTCCTGCTCCTGCCAGGCCGCGCGCAGGCGCTCGCCCACGTCGAGGAGCTCGGCCAGCTCGTCGGGATGTTCGCGGGCGGCCCGGTTCACCGCCGACGCGGACACCGTGGGCCTGCGCAGCTTCGCGATATCGCGCGACAGCCGTACGTCGCCCGCGTCCTTGGCCGCGCGGGCCTCTGCCTCGCGCGCGGCGGTGAACTCGGACGGCGGCAGCGCGTAGAGCCTGCCTGCCACTTCGTCAAGATCCACACAGGACAAATACCCCACATCGCCGAGTTTGTAGCGCATAGTGGAGGCAGCCCCAGTCGATCGGAGGGCCCCCGGTGTTCGAACGCTTCACCGACCGTGCGCGAAGGGTCGTCGTCCTCGCTCAGGAGGAAGCGCGGATGATGAGCCACAACTACATCGGCACGGAGCACATATTGCTCGGCCTCATCCACGAGGGTGAGGGCTTGGCCGCTCTGGTGCTCGACAGTTGTGACGTGGAACTGGACCACGTACGGGCCTTCGTCGAGCGCGAGGTCGGCCGCGGCGCCAAGTCGCCCGGCGGGCACATCCCCTTCACACCGCGGGCCAAGAAGGTCCTGGAGCTGTCACTGCGCGAGGCGCTCCAGCTCCGGCACAACTACATCGGCACCGAGCACATCCTGCTCGGCCTCATCAGGGAGGGCGAGGGGCTGGCCGCCCAGGCGCTCGTGGACGCGGGAGCGGACCTCACCGACGTGCGCCAGCGCCTGCTCGACCGCGTGGGCAGGGGCCCGAAGGAGCGGCCCGCCGAGATGTTCTTCCCGTCGGGACACGCCCTGGGCGAACGTCTCGCGCAGATCCAGGAGAGCCTGGAACGCATCGAACGCCACCTCGGCATCCAGCCGCCCGCCGCGCAGACCGATGATCAGGCGGGCGACCGGCCCGAGGAGCGGCGGGACGACGAGGGCCTAGGCTGACACCATCGTCCCGACCGGGAGCCTGGCCTCGACGACGCCGGGGTCCTCGGTGTAGCCGAGCGTCGCGCCCAGGGAGACGAGCAGCCGGCGCATCCGCGCGTTGTCGGACAGCATGGTGGCCCTGACCTCGGCGTACCCGAGATCGCGGGCCGCGCGTACGAGCATCCTGGCCATCGCCGTGCCCAGACCGCGCCCCTGCCAGCGGTCCTCGACCAGGAAGGCCATCTCCGCGATGCCGGGGTCGGGGGTGAACATCAGGTTGGCCATCCCCACGACCTGCCCGTCGTGCCCGGCGACCATCGAGTATCCCCTGCTCCTGTCGCACAGCCGGTCGAACATGCGCGGCGGCAGCGCGGGCATCGAGGTGAAGTAGCGGAACCTGCGCGACTCCGGCGAGCACCTGTCGTGCAGGTCGCGTACGGCCTCGCGGTAGATCGAGGTGAGCGGCCGGACGGTGACCTCCACGCCGTCGGCGAGCTTGACGCCGCGCTCGGCCGGGCTCTGCTCGGACGCCGGCTGGGCGAGCCTGGCGAACGAGGCCGCCCTGGCCGCCTCGGTCAGCGTGAACGGCAGCTCGGCCCGGCGCAGCCGGACGGCGCGCCTGGGCGCCACGGGCACCACGAGCTGGGTGGGGTCGGGGAGATCGCTCACGGCCTCACCATAGATCCACCTGGCGTCGTCCGCGCGCAGCAGCTCGGCCAGCAGCTCCGGCAGCCGCCACGGCATCGAGCGCAGCCTGGAGGCCAGCAGCAGCGCCCTGGTGGGCTCGTCGGTCAGCTCGTGGGCGGTGGCGGGCACGACCTGGACGCGACGGCCGCCGGCCGCCTCCAGCGCCGCGCGTACGGTTTCGGGGTTCGCGGGGATGTCGGCGACGAACTCGTCGACGGTGCCGTCGGCGTCAGACTGTACGCTCAGGCCGAGGATGTTGCCGCCCCGTGCGGCCAGGGCCGCGGCGAGGGAGGCCAGCCGTCCGGGTCGCTCGTCCACGGTGGTGCGGATGCGCAAGAATCCCATGCCTCCGAGCATGCCTGGTGGCTGTTACGCCGCCGCTAACTACGTGTTTCATTGCGCACTTCGTCGCATGATGCGACGACTTATCCCGATATAGGATGATATGTCGCTATGAGCGCGCGTGTTCCCCTGTCGTCCGGGTTCGTAAACGGCGACGTGTCCTACTGGTACCGGTCTTCCGGCGTACCGGAGCCCGGCCCTCGCCTCGACGGCGACCTCCAGGCGGACGTGGCCATCGTCGGAGCCGGCTACACCGGCCTGTGGACCGCGTACTACCTCAAGCGGGCGCGCCCGTCCCTGCGGGTGGTGGTGCTGGAGCAGGAGTTCGCGGGGTTCGGCGCCTCGGGGCGCAACGGCGGCTGGCTGACCGGCGACCTGGCCGGCTCCCACGAGCGCTACGGCGAGGGCGCGCGGCGGCTGCAGCGCGAGATGTACGCCTCGATCGACGAGGTGATCGCGGTCTGCGAGAAGGAGTCCATCGACTGCGACCTGGTCAAGGGCGGCGTCGTGAACGTGGCCCGCACCCCGGCCCAGGCCGGCAGGCTCCGCGACAGCGTGTCCTCCGCCCGCTCGTGGGGCATCGAGGAGCCCGACCTGCGCCTGGTGGACCCGTCGGCCCGCATCCGGGTCGCCGGGGCACTGGCGGCCTCCTGGAGCCCCCACTGCGCCCGCATCCAGCCGGCCAAGCTGGCGCAGGGCCTGGCCAGGGTCGTACGCGAGCTCGGGGTGACCGTCTACGAACGCACCCCCGTGACCGGGATCACGCCGCACCGGGCGGTCACCCCGTACGGGACCGTGTCGGCCGGCCACGTGATCCGCGCGACCGAGGGCTTCACGGCCCGCCTGGACGGCCTGCGCAGGCAGTGGCTCCCCATGAACAGCTCCATGATCGTCACCGCCCCCCTCCCCCCGTCCTTCTGGGACGAGGTCGGCTGGCAGGGCGCCGAGCTGCTCGGGGACATGGCGCACTACTACATGTACGCCCAGCGCACCGCCGACGACCGCATCGCGTTCGGCGGGCGGGGGCGGCCCTACCTCTACGGCTCGCGCATCGACGCCCGCGGCCACACCCACGAATGGACGGTCGAGGCGCTGTGGGGGCTGCTGACCGAGTTCTTCCCCGCCGCCCGCTCCTCCTCGGTCGAGCACGCCTGGTCTGGGGTGCTCGGGGTGCCGCGCGACTGGTGCTCGACGGTCCACGTGGATCCCGACACCGGCCTGGGCTGGGCGGGCGGCTACACGGGCCACGGGGTCACCACGACGAACCTGGCGGGCCGGACGCTGCGCGACCTGATCCTCGGTGAGGAGACGGAGCTGACGTCGCTGCCGTGGGTGGGCAGGAAGGTCCGCGCCTGGGAGCCGGAGCCGCTGCGGTGGCTGGGCGTGCACGCGATGTACCGCCTGTACCGGGTGGCCGACCATCGTGAACGCACCATGCCGCGTACCTCGGCCCTGGCCCGGTTCGCCGACCTGATCACCGGCCACTGATCCCGGCTCCCCGGCCCGGCCGCCCTCGGCCCGAGCACTGGGCCGGGGCGGCAAGATGGACCGGTCGAGAAAGGGACTCTCATGAACATCCTCTTCCGAGGAGGCCGCGTCTTCACCCCGGAAGGCGTCCTGGCCCAGGCTGTGCTGGTGAGCGGCGGCCTGATCGCCGCGGTGGGTCCGGAGGGCGAGCTGGCACGGCGGGCCCACGAGACCGTGGAACTGGACGGCGGCCTGCTGACACCGGGGTTCACCGATGCACACGTGCATCCGGTCCAGGCGGGCCTCGAACGATCAAAGTGCGATTTGTCCGAAGATTTCGGACTCGATGTCTACATAGCGAAGATCGCCGACTACGCCGCGAAAAATCGCGATAAAGAGTGGATCGACGGCGGTGGCTGGGACATGTCGGCATTCCCGGGCGGCCTCCCGCACCGCGACCAGCTCGACTTCCTCGACCGCCCCGCCTACCTGATCCAGCGCGACCACCACGCCGCCTGGGTCAACACCCGCGCACTCGAACGCGCCGGCGTCACCGCCGACACCCCCGACCCCGCCGACGGCAGGATCGAGCGCGACGCCGCGGGCGTGCCCACCGGCGTCCTGCACGAGGGCGCCATGGACCTCGTCGGCCTGCTCACCCCCCGTCCCACCCCCCAGGACCTGCAGGACGCCCTGGCGGACGCCGAGGCCCACCTGTTCTCGCTGGGCGTCACGGGCTGGCAGGACGCCATTGTGGGCTCCTACGCGGGCTCGGAGGACCAACTGCCCACCTACGTGGCCGCGGCCCGCTCAGGACGGCTACGGGCGCGCGTCACGGGCGCCCTGTGGTGGGACCGCACGCGCGGCCTCGACCAGATCGGCGACCTGCTCGAACGCCGTGCCGCCGCCGCCGGCCTCGACCGTTTCGCGGCCACCTCGGTCAAGATCATGCAGGACGGCATCACGGAGAACTTCACCGCGGCCACGCTGGAGCCCTACTGCCGGTGCGGCGGCACGGGCCTGTCGTACGTGGACCCGTACAAGCTCAAGGAGTACGTGGCCGAGCTGGACAGGCACGGCTTCCAGGTGCACTTCCACGCCATCGGCGAACGGGCCGTGCGCGAGGCCCTGGACAGCTTCGAAGGCACCGACCCCGCCAATAGGCACCACATCGCCCACCTGCAGATCATCGAGCCCACGGACGTTCCGCGCTTCGCCGCCCTCGGCGTCACGGCCAACCTGCAGCCCCTCTGGGCCACGCACCACGCCCAGATGGACGAGCTGACGCTGCCGTTCCTGGGCGAGCCGCGCTCGTCGTGGCAGTATCCGTTCGCGGACCTGCTGGCGCACGGCACGCGGTTCTGCGCGGGCAGCGACTGGCCGGTGTCGAGCGCCGACCCGCTGCAGGGCATGCACGTGGCGGTCAACCGCACGGAGCCGGGCGGCTCGGTGCACGCCGGCTACCCGACCGCGCAGACCCCGTTCCTGCCCGGCCAGCGCATCGACCTGGCCACGGCCATGACGGCGTACACGGCGGGCTCGGCCTGGATCAACCGCTCCCCGGCCGGCGCCGTCGCGCCGGGCCGCCCGGCCGACCTGGTGGTCCTGGACCGCGACCCGTTCGAGCTCGCGCCAGGGGACATCTGGACGACGCGGGTGCGGATGACGTTCGTGGACGGCGTCCCGGTCTACGAGCGCCCCTCAGGCTGAGCCTCGGGAACGACGAAGGGCCCTGGGACAACATCCCAGGGCCCTTCGATCAACGCCTGTCTACCAGGGGGACTTGTTGTTGCGCAGGCGCTCCAGTGCCTCCTCGAGGATCGCCTTGCCGTCCTTGTCGCTCCTGCGTTCCTTCACGTAGGCCAGGTGCGTCTTGTACGGCTCATTCTTGGGCGGGGCAGGCGGGGCCTCCTCGTCCTGTCCGGCTGGGAGGCCGCAACGTGGGCAATCCCACATCTCGGGGACCGCCGCGTCGCTGGCGAAACTGGGGCGCGTCTCGTGCATGTTGGCGCACCAGAACGAGACCCGCACTCTCGGAGCTGCCTCGCCGCGCTCGGCCTCCCCCATCGGGCCGGCACCGACTCGGCTGCCACGGATCGCGTTGCCACTACCCACGGATGAACTCCTCGCTCGATCGCCCCGCGCGCAGGCACGGGGGGAGAATCACTGTCACGCGTTAACTTTGTTGCTCAGGGCCGCAAAAGCAGGCCGAGAGCGATGATGCAGACGAACCACACGGTGCCCGTGATGACGGTCAGCCGGTCGAGGTTGCGCTCCACCACCGAGGAACCACCGAAGTTCGACGAGAAGCCGCCGCCGAACATGTCAGACAGGCCGCCACCCTTGCCCTTGTGGAGCAGCACGAGCAGGATCATGAGACCGCTCGCCAGGATGAGGGCGATGGAGATTCCGATTTCCACGGTATGCCTGTTCCTTCAATGCTCTGTTACGCGTGACGATTCAAACTTGCTTCTTGAGGGTACGGCCTGGTGTCAAGTCGCACCCCCCGAACGACTCAGTTAGCCAGGCATATCGGAGAAACGACAGATCTTCGCGAACTCTCCCGCGTCGATGCTGGCGCCACCCACGAGCGCGCCGTCGACATCGGGCTGCGCCATGATCCCTGCGATATTGCCTGACTTGACCGAGCCACCGTAAAGGATACGTACCGCAGAGGCCACTTCGGCGTCGTAGAGCTCAGCGAGTCTCACTCGCAACGCTCCACAGACCTCCTGGGCGTCCTCTGGGGTGGCCACCTCGCCGGTGCCGATCGCCCACACCGGTTCGTAGGCCACCACTATCGATTTTGCCTGCTCGGCGGTGATTTTGCGCAGCGCGGCGTCGAGTTGGGCAAGACTGTGCGCGATGTGGCGGCCTTCTTGACGCACCGCCAGCCCCTCTCCCACACACAGGATGGGGGTGAGCGAGTGCCGGTAGGCGGCCTGGACCTTGGCGTTGACCAGGTCGTCGTCCTCGTCGTGATACTGCCGGCGCTCGGAGTGGCCGATCGTGACGTAGGTGCAACCGATCTTGGCCAGCATGACGCCGGACACGTCTCCGGTGTAGGCGCCTGCGTCGTGCTGCGACAGGTCCTGGGCGCCGTACACGATCCTGAGCTTGTCGCCGTCGACGAGCGTCTGCACGCTGCGCAGGTCGGTGAACGGCGGCAGGACGGCGACGTCGGTCTTGTCGAAGTCTTTGTCGCCGAGCGCGAACGCCAGTTTCTGGACGGTTGCGATGGCCTCGAGGTGGTTGAGGTTCATCTTCCAGTTGCCGGCGATGAGGGGCTTCCGCTGAGTCAACTCAGTCCTCCAGGGCTGCGAGTCCGGGAAGGCTCTTGCCCTCAAGGTATTCGAGGCTGGCCCCGCCACCGGTCGAAATGTGCGAGAAACCGTCCTCAGGGAGCTCCAGCTTGCGCACGGCGGCCGCCGAGTCGCCGCCGCCGACCACGGTGAAGGCGTCGGACGCGATCAGCGCCTCGGCCACCGCTCTCGTGCCGCCGGAGAACGCCTCGAACTCGAACACGCCCATGGGCCCGTTCCAGAAGACGGTCTTGGCGTCGGCCAGCTTCGAGGCGAACAGCTCGCGCGTCTTCGGCCCGATGTCGAGCCCCTCCCGGTCGGCGGGGATCGCGGTGGCCTCGACCACGTCGTGATCGGCGTCAGCGGCGAACGTGACCGCCGCCAGCACGTCTACGGGCAGCACGAGCTCGACGCCCCGCTCGATGGCCTCGGAGAGGAAGCCGCGCACCTGGTCGAGCTGGTCCTCCTGGAGCAGCGAACCGCCCACCTCGTAGCCCTGGGCCTTGAGGAAGGTGTAGGCCATGCCGCCGCCGATGAGCAGCCTGTCGACCTTGGTCAGCAGGCTCTCGATGACGCCCAGCTTGTCGGAGACCTTCGCGCCGCCCAGCACCACCACGTAGGGGCGCTCGGTGTCCTCGGTCAGCTTGCGCAGCACCTCGACCTCGGCCACGATCAGCCCGCCCGCCGCGTGCGGCAGCAGCTTGGGCACGTCGTAGACGCTGGCGTGCTTGCGGTGCACGGCGCCGAAGCCGTCGCCCACGTAGAGCTCGGCCAGGCCGGCCAGCTTCGCCGCGAACGCGCCCCTGGCGGCGTCGTCCTTGGACTCCTCGCCGGGCTCGTAACGCAGGTTCTCCAGCAGGGCGACCTCACCGTCCTGGAGCGATGCCACGGTCTCGCGCGCGCTGTCGCCCACCACGTCGGCGGCGAAGGCCACGTCCTGGCCGAGCAGCTCGCCCAGGCGCTCGGCCACCGGCTTGAGCGAGTATTTCGGGTCCGCCTTGCCCTTGGGCCTGCCGAGATGGGCGCAGACCACGACCTTGGCGCCGCGGCCGACCAGTGTCCTGATCGTCGGCACCGAGGCCCTGATGCGGCCGTCGTCGGTGATCGTCTCCCCGTCGAGAGGGACGTTGAGGTCGGTGCGCACGAGCACGCGCCGGCCCTTCACGTCGAGATCGTCGAGCGTGCGCATGCTCATGCTCCTGTTCCCGGGGGGCGCGCCTGCCGCGCGCCCCGACGTGTGCGCCTCGGCATCAGAGGCCGCGGCCCACCAGCTCGATCAGGTCGGCGAGGCGGTTGGAGTAGCCCCACTCGTTGTCGTACCAGCCGACGACCTTGACCTGGTTGCCGATGACCTTGGTCAGACCGGCGTCGAAGATGCAGGAGGCCGGGTCGGTGACGATGTCGGAGGAGACGATCTCGTCCTCGGTGTAGCTGATGATGCCCTTGAGCGGGCCGTCGGCGGCGGCCTTGACCGCGGCGTTGACCTCCTCGACCGTGACGTCGCGGCCGAGCTCGACGGTGAGGTCGGTGGCCGAGCCCGTGGGGATCGGCACGCGCATCGCGAAGCCGTCGAGCTTGCCCTTGAGCTGCGGCAGCACCAGGCCGATGGCCTTGGCGGCGCCGGTGGAGGTGGGCACCACGTTGAGGGCGGCGGCGCGGGCGCGGCGCAGGTCCTTGTGCGGGCCGTCCTGCAGGTTCTGGTCCTGCGTGTAGGCGTGGATGGTGGTCATCAGACCCTTTTCGATGGTGAAGGTGTCGTGCAGGACCTTCGCCATCGGCGCCAGGCAGTTGGTGGTGCAGGAGGCGTTGGAGATGATCGTGTGGTTGGCCGGGTCGTAGTCGCCGTCGTTGACGCCCATCACGATGGTGACGTCCTCGTTCTTGGCGGGCGCGGAGATGATGACCTTCTTCGCGCCGTTGTCGGCGTGCACCTTGGCCTTGGCGGCGTCGGTGAACAGGCCGGTGGACTCCAGGACCACGTCCACGCCCAGGTCGCCCCAGGGCAGCTTGCCCGGGTCGCGCTCCGCGAAGACCTTGATCGCCTTGCCGTCGACGATGATCTCGTCGCTGGTGGCCTTCACCTCGTACGGCAGGCGGCCCAGGATGCTGTCGTACTTCAGCAGGTGAGCGAGCGTCGCGTTGTCGGTCAGGTCGTTGACCGCGACGATCTCGATGTCCTTGCCGCTGGCGGCGACAGCGCGCCAGAAGTTGCGACCGATGCGGCCGAAGCCGTTGACGCCTACGCGGATGCTCACGGGAACCGATCTCCTCGAACCAGATGGCGGGCTGAACCTCAACCACGAACCTTATCGGACCCAAATTGGTTTAGACCACTGCAGGTACCCGGCTCTGAATCGTCGTTCAGACGACACCTTTTGTGAGGTTCGAGTAAAGTGCCCGACTCATCGGAGTAAATTCGTGCATTCTCTGGGGGCTGAGATGTCACATAAGCGGTCCGGTCTACTACCCGGACTACTAACAGGGCTGCTCACCGCACTGATCTGTGCGGCCGCGCTGGGGGCGGCCGTCCTGTTCCAGGAGCGGATGCCGAGCGGCGTCACGACGTTCGGCAACGGCTTTCCGCTCTCGCTGGCGCTGTCGCTGGCGATCGCCCTCCTGGTCGCCTTCGCGATGGGCGCCGTACGCCCGCGCAGCGTCGTCCTGCTTCCCTTCTCGGCGCTGTACGCGGGCGGCGCCGTCGCGGCCGGGCAGGTCGCCGGCAAGTCCATCATGATCGGCGCTCTGGCCGCGGCTCCCACCGAACGGGGGCCCGCCGACCTCGCCGACGTCACCCTGGACAACTTCCTGGCGGGCCTCCCCTCCGCGCCGTCGCTCTACCGGGGCTCACCGGCGGAGACGTGGGCCGCCTGGCTCTACGTCGGCGTGGCGGCCCTGGCCGCTCTGGCGCTGCTCACGCTCAGGGTCATCCGCGTGCGCCGTGCCCAGCGTGCGGAGCTGACGGAGGCGGCGGAGGAGTCGCAGGAGCCCGAGTACCGGGCCCCGTTCGAGCCGGCCCAGGCGCCCGCGCAACAGCCCACGACGGACCTGTTCGCCCCCCGCAAGCCCGCCAAGGAGTAACCCGGGCCACTCCCTGGCCCGGGCGCTTCCCCCGACCCGGACCCTTCCTTCCGCGGGCAGTTCCCCGCCCCGGGCTTTCCTTGATCCCGGGCCCATGATCGGGCAAAGGTAGTTCCTCCTCCCCCACGGGAACCCCTGAACATGTCGCAGCGAAGGTCAGCCCTGCTCCCGGGCATCATCACCGGCCTGCCGGTCATGCTCGCCGGAGCGGCACTCTACGGCGCGCTCATCGGCCTCACGCAGTACGAGATCGGCCTGGCGACCATCGGCTTAGGCGCCCTGACCGGCCTCGGCGTCACGCCCACCAGGGCCAGCAGGACCACCGGCCCGCTCCTGCCGCTCCTGCCACCCCTGGCCGCCCTACTCGGCCTCACAGGCGCGGCCCTCGGCCAGGTGGCCGGCACCGCCCTCCTGCTCATGGACCACGCCGGACAGCAGGGCCTGCCGATGACGTACGCGACCGCCGCCGCAGAGATCGTCACCGGCTTCAACGCCCTGATCGGCGAATCCCCAGAATCCATCCTGTACTGGGCGGCGAGCGCGATAACCGCCTGCACCGTCGCCATCAGACGCACCACCGGCACGGCAAGCAGGCACGCCCGCACTCATGCCACCGCCACGGCCGCCACCCACCCCAGAATCGCCCAATCCGTCACCGCACCGAATTCCCCCAGCACGCCGACCACCTGAGCCCCGCCGGCACGCCCTCCGGAGCGGCACCCATCAACGCGCGCATCGTGGCGGCAGACCACACGCCCGGCCCGACCCCACCACCCCAGCACATGCACACGCGCCGAACGCCCGGGACCCACACGGCCGACAACTCCCGTAGTCGCTCGCCCCGGCCTCCGAACGTGCAGACTCCCGCGAGTTCGTGGGCCACGGACCAGGCCGACTTTGCGCGTCGTCACGGCGCCAGGCCCGTGAGCCTTCACGACCGGCCATGACAGACGGCCACGCACGTCGGCGCGTGCGGCCCACCGTGCACCGCCGTAACGGATGGTGGTAAAACCCCCACCGCGTCACAGATCGGCGGTCAGGGGGCGAGCATGTCGACGGTGAGGTTCGCCTCGGTGTTGGGAATCCCCAGGTCGGACGCGCGCTTGTCGGCCATCGCCAGCAACCGCCGGATCCGCCCGGCGATCGCGTCCTTGGTCAGCGGCGGATCGGCGATCTGCCCCAGCTCCTCCAGCGACGCCTGCTTGTGCTCCACCCGCAGCCGCCCCGCCACCACCAGATGGTCGGGAGCCTCCTCCCCAAGGATCTCCAGCGCCCGCTGCACCCGCGCGCCCGCCGCCACCGCCGCCCGCGCGGACCGCCGCAGGTTGGCGTCGTCGAAGTTGGCCAGCCGGTTCGCCGTGGCCCGCACCTCGCGGCGCATCCGCCGCTCCTCCCAGGCCAGCACGCTGTCATGCGCCCCCAGCCGGGTGAGCAGCGCGCTGATCGCGTCACCGTCGCGCACCACGACCCGGTCGACGCCGCGCACCTCGCGCGCCTTGGCGTGGATCTTCAGCCGCCGCGCCGACCCCACGAGCGCCAGCGCCGCCTCCGGCCCCGGGCAGGTGACCTCGAGCGACATCGAACGCCCCGGCTCGGTCAGCGAGCCGTGCGCCAGGAACGCCCCGCGCCAGGCCGCCTCCGCGTCGCAGGCGGCCCCCGCCACCACCTGGCGCGGCAGGCCGCGCACCGGGCGGCCATGATTGTCGATGAGCCCCGTCTGGCGGGCCAGGGCCTCGCCGTCACGGTAGACCCGCACCACGTAACGCGACCCCTTACGCAGCCCAGCGGGCGCCAGCACCAGCACCTCCGCCTTGTGCCCGAACACCTCTCCGATGTCCTTGATCAGCCGCCGCGCGGTGGCATTGGTGTCGAGCTCCGCCTCGATCACGATCCGCCCGCCCACCAGGTGCAGGCCGCTGGCGAACCGCAACAGCGTCGAAACCTCCGCCTTTCGGCAGCACGGCTTAAGCACCGGCAGGCGGCTCAGTTCGTCTTTCACCACACCTGTCATCGCCATAAGCGTTAGTCCTCCCCCATTCAGACCGGCTCTCGTCAGTCTCTCGCACCTTCGCGCCACGCCGACCAGGATCAACGCTTCTGGAGGAAAATCTCGTCCAGGACGGAGGCAAGACGTCGTGGGTCATGCTTCGCGGAGCCGTCCGAGGCCGCCACGTCCGCCATGACGAGCCGCGCGCCGAGGGCCGCGGCGGCCTTGTCGAGCGCGTCGGGGTCGTCCACGACCCTGGTGTCGGCGAGTACGACGTCCATCGACAGCTCGGGAGCGTGCTGCCTGAGCACCTCCAGATGCTGCTGGGGGGAGAAGTCGTCGGTCTCGCCGGGCTGGGGCGCCAGATTGAGCGTGACGAGCCGCTTGGCCCTGGTCTCGTGCAGGGCCCTGGCCAGCTCGGGCACCTTGAGA
This sequence comes from Nonomuraea rosea, assembly GCF_039539705.1. Lineage (NCBI taxonomy): Bacteria > Bacillati > Actinomycetota > Actinomycetes > Streptosporangiales > Streptosporangiaceae > Nonomuraea > Nonomuraea rosea. The sequence continues at coordinate 98,794 of NZ_BAABDQ010000040.1, forward strand.
TGCGGCAGCACGCTGGTGAACCACGACCCAGGCCCGAACACCACCCAGTCGGCGTCCAGCACCGCCGCGACCGCCTCGGGCCGCGCCGGCGGGTCCTCCGGGACCAGGGAGATCGCCTGCACCCTGCCGGGCGTCAGCGCGCACGCCACCTGCCCGCGCACTATCGAGACGACGCCGTCGAGCTCCACCTCGGCCACGATGTCGAGCGGCACCGAGGCCATCGGCAGCACCCGGCCGTGCGCGCCGAGCAGCCGCCCGACCCAGTCGAGCCCTGCCACGGGGTCGCCGAGCAGCTCCCACAGCGCCACGATCAGCAGGTTTCCGACGGCGTGCCCGTGCAGATCACCCTCGCTGCGGAAGCGGTGCTGCACCACCTCGCTCCAGGTGCTGCCCCACTCGTCGTCACCGCACAGCGCGGCCAGCGCCATCCGCAGATCACCGGGCGGCAGCACACCGAGCTCGCGACGCAGCCGCCCGCTCGATCCGCCGTCGTCGGCCACGGTCACCACGGCGGTCAGCCGGTCGGTGACGACCCGTAAGGCGGAGAGGGAGGCGAACAACCCGTGCCCGCCGCCCAGCGCCACCACCCTCGGCCCGATCCCCGGATAGGGCCCGCCACCCTGCAAACTCTCACCCGAAGGAAGACTTCCGCCCAAACTCACTCCGCCCGCGACCTGCGCAGAGACCTCACCCGAATGACCGCCTTCGCCCGTAGACGCACTTTCGCCCGAATGACCGCCCTCGCCCAGGACACTCCCGGTCCCGTCGCCCCCGCCGGGGGCATCCCCAGCCGGACGGCGCGGGATCCCCTCTACCGGGTCCGGCAAAGCCGCGGAGACTTCTTCATCGGTCACTCCCGCCCCACATCCCGGTGACTCACCTGGACCTCCATCCCGCGGTCACGCAAGCGGGCGCCGACCTGCTCGGCCATGGCCACGCTACGGTGCTTGCCACCGGTGCAACCCACCGCAAGCGTCGCATAGCTCTTGCCCTCGCGCGCATATCCGGCCGCAACCACCTGCAGGACCTCCTCGTACGCGTCGAGGAACTCCTTGGCGCCCGGCTGCCCGAGCACATAGTCGCGGACCGGGGCCTCCAGGCCGTTCATCGGCCGCAGCTCGGGCACCCAGTGCGGGTTGGGCAGGAACCGGCAGTCGACCACCAGGTCGGCATCGACCGGCAGCCCGTACTTGAAGCCGAAGGACACGACGTTGAGCCGCAGCCCCGGCCGGTCCTCCCCGCCGAAGTAGGCGACGATCTTGTTACGCAGATCGTGCACGTTGTGCGACGACGTGTCGATCACCAGGTCGGCGTTGGCCCGGACCTCGCGCAGGATCCCGCGCTCCCGCGTGATCCCGTCGACCAGCCGGCCTTCGCCCTGCAGCGGATGCGGCCTGCGGACGTTCTCGAACCTGCGCACCAGCTCCTCGTCGCTGGCCTCCAGGAACACCACGCGCACCCGGACGCCGCGCCCTTCGAGCTCCTCGATGGCGGCGTTGAGGTCGGTGGTGAAGGCGAGGCTGCGCACGTCGACGACGGCCGCCACCTTGTCGGCGGCCAGCTTGACCTTGCCCGCCTCCTCCGCCATCGCGAACAGCAGCCCGGGCGGCAGGTTGTCGATGACGAACCAGCCCAGGTCCTCGAGCGCCTTGGCCGCCGTGCTGCGCCCCGCGCCGGACATGCCGGTGACGATGACGAACGCCCGCTCCGTGCTCACTGCATCACCCCGATCCGCGGGACCGGCTTCACGGGTGTTCATTTCAGCGTCCTCCCCGGCCACGATTGCGAACGGACCAACCTGCTCCCGGCGTGGCCGGCCGGGTCTCCTGTCGAGATCACGATGACTCTCCCTTCAGCGTGGACACGATGACCTCGGCGATGGACGGACCGATGCCGGGAACCTCGCAGATCTCGGCGGCAGTGGCCTCGCGTAGCTTCTTGACGGAGCCGAAGTGCTTGAGCAGCGCCTGCCTGCGCGCCGGGCCGAGACCGGGCACGCTGTCGAGCGCGCTCTCCTTCACCGTCTTGGACCTCTTGGAACGATGGTAGGTGATGGCGAACCTGTGTGCTTCGTCTCGCACCCGTTGCAGCAGGTAGAGACCCTCACTTGAACGAGGCATGATGACCGGCTGGTCATCGCCGGGCAGCCACACCTCCTCCAGCCGCTTGGCCAGGCCGCACACCGCCACGTCGTCGATCCCGAGCTCGTCGAGCGCCCGCTGGGCGGCCGCCGCCTGCGGCCCGGCGCCGTCGACCACGACCAGGTTGGGCGGGTAGGCGAACTTGCGCGGCCGGCCCGTCTCGGGGTCGATGGGCCCGTGGCCGTCGTCATCGTCGGCCGCCAGCTCGCCGGTGGCGGAACGTTCCTCCAGGTAGCGGCGGAACCGTCGCATGATCACCTCGTAGATCGAGGCGACGTCGCCTTCCTTGGTCTTCACGGCGAAACGCCGATATTCGCTCTTGCGCGCCAGACCGTCCTCGAACACCACCATGGACGCCACGACGTTCTCCCCTTGCAGGTGGGAGACGTCGTAGCACTCCATGCGCAGCGGCGCCTGGTCGAGGTCGAGCGCGTCGGCGATCTCCTGCAGCGCCTTGCTGCGGGTGGTCAGGTCGCTGGCGCGGCGGATCTTGTGCTGGGCGAGCGACTCCTTGGCGTTGCGCTCGACGGTCTCCATCAGCGACTTCTTGTCGCCGCGCTGCGGCACGCGCACCTCGACGCGGGCGCGGCGCTGCTCGGTGAGCAGCTCGGTGACCGCCTCGTTGTCGGGCGGCAGCACGGGCACGAGCACCTCGCGGGGCATCGAGTCGGGGCTCGCCTCGGCGTACATCTGCAGCAGGAACTGCTCGACCAGCTCGCCGGGCGAGGTCTCCTCGACCTTGTCGACCACCCAGCCGCGCTGCCCCCTGATGCGGCCGCCGCGCACGTAGAAGACCTGGACCGCGGCTTCGAGCGGGTCCTCGGTCAGCGCGATCACGTCGGCGTCCGTCGCCTCCCCCAGCACGACCGCCTGCTTCTCCAGCGCCCGCTGCAGGGCCTGGATGTCGTCCCGCAGCCGGGCCGCGCGCTCGTATTCCTGCTCGGAGGCGGCGTCGCGCATCTCCTTCTCCAGCCGCTTGATGAAGCGGCTGGAGTTTCCCGCCATGAAGTCGCAGAAGTCCTCGGCCAGCTCGCGGTGCTCCGCCGGGGTGACCCGGCCGACGCAGGGCGCCGAGCATTTGTCGATGTAGCCGAGCAGGCACGGCCGGCCGATCTGCCCGGCCCGCTTGAACACCCCCGCGCTGCACGTGCGCACCGGGAAGACCCGCAGCAGCAGGTCGACGGTCTCGCGGATGGCCCAGGCGTGCGAATAGGGGCCGAAGTAACGGGTGCCCTTGCGCTTGGCGCCGCGCATGACCTGCACGCGCGGGAAGTCGTCGCCCATGGTGACCGCGAGGTAGGGGTAGGACTTGTCGTCGCGGTATTTGACGTTGAAGCGCGGGTCGAACTCCTTGATCCAGGAGTATTCGAGCTGCAGCGCCTCGACTTCGGTGCTGACGACCGTCCAGTCGACGTCGGCCGCCGTGGTCAGCATGGTCTGCGTGCGCGGATGCAGCGCGGAGAAGTCGGCGAAATAGGAGTTGAGCCGCTGCCGGAGGCTCTTGGCCTTGCCTACGTAGATCACCCGGCCGTGCGCGTCCCTGAACCGGTAGACCCCGGGGGAATCGGGGATCGAACCCGGTTTGGGCCGGAAACTCAAGGGGCTGCCCGCTGATCTCGCCACGTACAAAGAGTAGTAGCCCGCACCGACAAGGTTGCCCGCCGTACCTTCAGCCAGGGTACGGCGGGCAGTCTCGGGGTGCCGTCACGCTAGGCGAGCGTGATCTGGTCGCCTTCGACCTTGATCTGCTGCTCGGGCAGCGGCTTGTCGGCGGGGCCATCGGTGACGGCGCCGTCGGCGATGGCGAACTTGCTGTTGTGGCACGGGCAGACGATCACGCCGTCGGAGACGCTGCCGACGGTGCACCCGTTGTGCGTGCACACCGCGCTGAACGCCTTGAACTGGCCCGACGCGGGCTGCGTGACCACGATCTTCTGGTCCTTGAAGATCGTGCCGCCGCCGACGGGGATGTCGGCGGTCTTGGCCAGCGCCCCACCGGCTTGCGGCGCGCTGGACTGAGGCGCACTGGACTGAGGCGCGCTCGAGTCCGTGGCGCCACCGGCGGTCTGTGCGGTGTCGGTGCCGCCGCCGCAAGCGGTGATCGCCAGCGCCAGGCCACCCGCTCCCACGCTCGCGATCACCGCCCGGCGACTCTGAAGGTCATCTCCCATGCGCTCACCCAACCGCACGCAGGTGAGAAATTCATGAGACGCCCGCTAGGCCAGCATGATCTTGTCACCGTCCACGGTGATCTTCTTCTCCTTGAGCGGCTCGCTCGCGGGACCGTCCGCGACGGAGCCGTCCTCGATCTTGAACTTGCTGCCGTGGCAGGGACAGTTGATCGTCCCGTTCGAGACGCTGGCGACCGTACAACCCTGGTGGGTGCACACCGCCGTGAACGCCTTGAAATCACCATCGGTCGGCTGCGTGACCACGATCTTCTGACTCTCGAAGACCTTCCCGCCGCCCTTGGGGATGTCATCGGTGGCGGCCAGCGCTTTGGCCGCCTTCTTTTCCGTCTTCTTCTTCGGCGCGTCTGACGACGCCTCTTCCTCGGGCTCCGCGCTGGCTTCCGTCGTCGGCGAGCCGTAGCTCGCACACGCCGTCAGAACCGCCGCGAGCCCGGCGCCGCCAGCGCCGAGCACCATATTCCGGCGCGTCGTTTCCGTCATGGTGCGTCCTCCCAGATTGTTTCTCTCTTCAGGTACGGCCAGCGACCTCGCGCCGGTTCAGCGTGCCTGAGCCCAATCGGGGCAACTACGCACAATTACCTGTTCAGAGCACCACCCTGCTCAGACGACGACGATGCCGTCGCCCTCCACCTTGATCTGGAACGAGGCCAGCGGCGCGGTCGCGGGCCCCTTCGTGGCCTTCCCGCTGTCGGCGGCGAACTCACTGCCGTGGCAGGCGCACTTGATGATGTTCTCCTTGGGCGTGCTGACCGCGCACCCCTTGTGCGTGCAGACCGAGCTGAACGCCTTGTAGACGCCCTCCGCCGGCTGCGTCACCACGAGCTGCAGATCCTCGATGAGCTTGCCCCCGCCCACGGGCACGTCGGCGGTCTTGGCGATGACCTTGCCCTTGATGCTCTGCTGCGCCTTGGCGCCGCCCGTGCCGCACCCGGCCAGCGCCAGCCCGCACGCCGCGACGCCCGCCACCCCCAGGATCTCGCGCCGCCCGAGCCCGTTTTCCGGCATGGCTCCGCCCCGCTCCTTAACCGCCATTTTTTGCCGACCCTCCGCGTCCCCGCTGACCCCGTGCAGGTCAGGCCGTTACCCTCACTCAACTTTATGGGCGGCACCCCTCGGTCCGGTCAGCGGGTGGTAGGCCCGCGGTCAGCGGCACGGGTCACATTGCGCCCATGACTGTTACGACCACACGCCCGGAAGAATCCGCCGCAGAGCCTGCCAAGCCCCGGTGGTGGCGCCGTCCATGGGTGGCGCCGCCGGCGGTGGTGGCGGCCGTGTTCCTCGCGTTCTCGGTGCCGCCCTACCTGTCCATGGACCCCGCCCAGTCCCGCGTGCCGGCCCCGGACTTCTTCCCGCCGCACTTCGTGATGCTCTCCTTGCACGTCGTCTTCGGCTCGATCGCGATGATCACGTGCTGCCTGCAGATCTGGCCGTGGTTCCGTCAGCGCCATCCGCGGACGCACCGCATGATCGGCCGCGTGTACGTCTTCGGCGGCTGCCTCCCCGCCGGCCTGCTGGGCCTGACCGTCGGGGTGGCCACTCCCTTCGGCCCGGTCACGATGGTGAGCGACGTCATGCTGGCGCTGCTCTGGCTGGGCTGCACGCTGGCCGGATGGCGGATGGCCAGACAGCGCAGGTTCGTCGACCATCGCCGGTGGATGGTGCGCAGCTTCGCCCTGACGATGTCCATCATCACCAACCGCCTCTGGGGCGTGCTGTTCACGATCATGCTGTCGCCGCAGCTCGGCACGACGTTCCATGGTGACGAGGCGCTGCTGGTCGCCACGATCTCGGGGCTGGGCGCGTGGCTCGGCTGGGTCCTGCCGCTGCTGCTGGCGGAGTGGTGGCTCGAACGCGGAGACGCCGCCAAACGCCGCCGCACCCGCTGAGGCCGTCCTGAACCTGCCGCCCCGCGCCCGTTGAAGACCGTCCCAAGCCTGCCCCGCGCCCCCATCGAGACCGCCCCCGGCCGCGGCCTCGCCCCGCAGCACGTCGGCCCCCACGCCCTCAGGCGCGGGGGCCGACTCAGAGCCTCGGTCCGGCGAGAACGGACCCACCCGGCGAACGGGTCAGAACTCGAGGATCTTGCGCAGGAACCGCCCCGTGTGGCTGTCGTCCACCAGCGCGACCTCCTCCGGCGTCCCGCTGGCCACCAGCGTGCCGCCGCGGGACCCGCCCTCGGGCCCCATGTCGATGATCCAGTCGGCCGTCTTGATGACGTCGAGGTTGTGCTCGATGACGATCACGGTGTTCCCGCTGTCCACCAGCCGCCCGAGCACCCCCAGCAGCCGCCGGATGTCCTCGAAGTGCAGCCCGGTCGTCGGCTCGTCGAGCACGTAGATGGTCCGCCCGGTCTGCCGCCGCTGCAGCTCGGAGGCGAGCTTGACCCGCTGCGCCTCGCCGCCGGACAGCGTGGTCGCCGGCTGCCCGAGCCGCACGTAGCCCAGCCCCACGTCGTTGAGCGTCTGCAGGTGACGCTTGATCGCGGGGATCGCGTCGAAGAAGCCCAGGGCCTCCTCGATCGGCATGTCGAGCACCTCGGCGATCGTCTTGCCCTTGTAGTGGACCTCCAGCGTCTCCCGGTTGTAACGGGCGCCGTGGCAGACCTCGCAGGGGACGTAGACGTCCGGCAGGAAGTTCATCTCGATCTTGATGGTGCCGTCGCCCGCGCACGCCTCGCAGCGCCCGCCCTTGACGTTGAAGCTGAAGCGCCCCGGCTGGTAGCCGCGCACCTTCGCCTCGGTCGTGGCCGCGAACAGCTTGCGCACGTGGTCGAACACCCCGGTGTAGGTGGCCGGGTTGGAGCGCGGCGTCCGCCCGATCGGCGACTGGTCGACGTGGACGACCTTGTCCACCTGATCCATGCCGTTGATCCGCGAATGCCGCCCCGGCACCGTACGTGCGCCGTTGAGCTCCTTGGCCAGCGCGCTGTACAGGATGTCGTTGACCAGCGTCGACTTCCCGGACCCCGACACCCCGGTGACGGCCGTGAACACGCCGAGCGGGAAGTCGATGTCCACGCCCTGGAGGTTGTGCTCGCGCGCACCCTTGACCGTGATCTGCCGCTTCTTGTCGCGCTTGCGGCGCTTGGCGGGGATCGCGATGCTCTTGCGCCCCGACAGGTATTGCCCGGTCAGCGACTCCTCGCTGGCGAGGAGGTCCTGAACGGTCCCCGAGACGACGACCTGGCCGCCGTGCTCGCCGGCGCCCGGCCCGATGTCGACGACCCAGTCGGCCGCCGCGATCGTGTCCTCGTCGTGCTCCACCACGATCAGCGTGTTGCCCATGTCACGCAGCCTGATCAGCGTGTCGAGCAGGCGCATGTTGTCGCGCTGGTGCAGCCCGATGGACGGCTCGTCGAGGACGTAGAGGACGCCGACGAGACCGGAGCCGATCTGCGTGGCCAGCCTGATCCGCTGCGCCTCACCGCCCGCCAGCGTCGCCGCCGCCCTGTCCATGGTCAGGTAGTCGAGGCCGACGTCGAGCAGGAAGCCCATACGGGCGTTGATCTCCTTGACCACCCGCTCGGCGATCTGCATGTCGCGGTCGGACAGCTTGAGCGCGGCCAGGAACTTCGCGCACTCGCCGATCGACATGCCCGCCACATCGGCGATCGACATGCCCGCGACGGTCACGGCCAGCGTGACCGGCTTGAGCCTGGCGCCCTTGCAGGCGGGGCAGGGGATCTCGCGCATGTAGCCCTCGAACCGCTCGCGGCTCGAGTCGCTCTCCGCCTCGGCGTGCCTGCGCTGCACCCACGGGATGACCCCGTCGTAGGTGGTGTAGTAGGAGCGCTGACGGCCGTAGCGGTTGGCGTAGCGGACGTGCACCTGCTCGTCGTGGCCGTGCAGCAGGGCCTTCTGCGCCTTCTTCGGCAGCTTCTCCCACGGCGTGTCGAGCGTGAACCCGACCGCGTGGCCGAGCGCCTCGATCAGCCTGACGAAATATTCGCTCGTGTGGCCGCCGGACCACGGGTGGAGCGCGCCGTCGCCAAGCGTCCGCTCGGGGTCGGGCACCACCAGATCGGGGTCCACCTCCATCTTCGTGCCGAGGCCCGTGCACTCGGGGCAGGCCCCGAACGGCGAGTTGAACGAGAACGAGCGCGGCTCCAGTTCCTCGAACGACAGGTCGTCATAGGGGCAGTAGAGGTGCTCGGAGTAGAAGCGCTCACGGTTGGGGTCGTCTTCCGGCAGGTCGACGAACTCGAGCGTGATCGTGCCCCCGGACAGCTGCAAGGCCGTCTCCACCGAGTCGGTGAGCCTGCGCCGCGCCGACTCCTTGACCGACAGGCGGTCGACGATGACCTCGATGTCGTGCTTCTCGTACTTCTTCAGCGTCGGCGGCTCTTCCAGCCGCACGACGGTGCCGTCGACCCTGGCTCTGGCGAATCCCTTGGTCTGCAGCTCGCGGAACAGCTCCGCGTATTCGCCCTTGCGGCCGCGGATGACCGGCGCGAGCACCTGGAACCTGGTGCCCTCCTCCAGGTCCATCACCCGGTCGACGATCTGCTGCGGCATCTGCCTGGCGATCGGGCGCGCGCACACCGGGCAGTGGGGCTTGCCGATGCGCGCCCACAGCAGCCGCAGGTAGTCGTAGACCTCGGTGATCGTGCCGACGGTCGAGCGCGGGTTCTTGCTCGTCGCCTTCTGGTCGATCGACACCGCGGGCGACAGGCCCTCGATGAAGTCGACGTCCGGCTTGTCCATCTGGCCGAGGAACTGGCGCGCGTACGCCGACAGCGACTCGACATAGCGCCGCTGCCCCTCGGCGAAGATCGTGTCGAAGGCCAGGCTCGACTTGCCCGAGCCGGACAGGCCGGTGAAGACGATCAGAGAGTCTCGCGGAAGGTCCAGCGAGACGTCTTTGAGGTTGTGTTCTCGTGCACCACGCACGATCAGGCGGTCTGCCACGGCGATCCCGGAAGTCGAAAGGCGGATAGGTCCACGGGGGATGGTAGACGGGGGCTCCGACAATTTCGGCGACTCGATCCACGGCCCCCGAAAATCCGTCCCTCACAGGTTACGGCCATCTGCCACCCCGGCAGGAAGCCTTTAGCTTTCAACCATCTGACCTGCGACTTTATGCCCACCACCGGCTCAGACACCCAAATAACGAAATATCCAGACATGAGCCTCCTACCCACGCCGCAGGCCGAGCCGACCTCCGCGGCCCGCCACCTGCCGGGCTGGACCAGGGGCGCGGCCGGCGCCACCGCGAACGAGACCACGGCCCGCCGACCCGCCGCCGTGACCGAGATCCGGCTCGTACGAGACGGCGAGATCTGGCGCAACCTCGGACCCGCCCCTCCCCTCCACGGCACGCCGTCCGACATGCTGGCCCGGCTGACCGGCAGGCCGGGGGGCGATGGCGTTAGTCTGGTGCCCGTGGGGCAGTCGTTCACGCCAGGCCCCGGAGGCACAGGGCTTCCAGAGCCGCCACCGTGGCCGACGATGCCGGCCCCGCTGATCTGCCCACGACGCCCCCAGAGGACTATCCATGACCTACACAGGTGACGTCCAGGTCGGCGGCCCCGCCGACGTGCGCGAGCTGCCCGCGCTCACGATCTGCAAACTCGCCGTCGGCCCGTTCGACAACAACGCCTACCTGCTGCGCGCCACCGAGACCGGCGACGGCCTGCTCATCGACGCGGCCGCCGACGCCGACCGCCTGCTCGCCCTGATCAGCGACCAGCCCGTCGGCTCCATCGTCACGACGCACCAGCACGGCGACCACTGGCAGGCCCTCGAACAGGTGACGAAGGTCACAGGCGCGCAGCTCATCGCCCACCCGCTCGACGCGTCCGCGCTCCCGCTGCCGGTGGACCGCACGGTCGACGACGGCGACACCATCTCCGTCGGCCCGATCACGCTCGAAGTCATCCACCTGCGGGGCCACACGCCCGGCTCGATCGCCCTGCTGTACGACGGCGGCGAGGCCGGCCACCACCTGTTCACGGGCGACTCGCTGTTCCCCGGCGGCGTCGGCAACACGTGGAAGGACCCCGAGCGCTTCAACCAGCTCTACAACGACGTGGTGGAGCGCATCTTCGACCGCCTGCCCGATGACACCTGGGTCTACCCGGGCCACGGCAAGGACACCACGCTGGGCGCCGAGCGCCCCGCCCTGCCGGAATGGAAGGCCAGAGGCTGGTAGCCGGTTCCCGCTCTGGCTTCAGGTGTACGACGGCCCTAGCGCGCGGCCAGAACGTGCACGATGCGCTGGGCGGCCAGGGCGGGATCGTCGGTCTCACCGACGAGCTCGCCCCAGGACCACCGGTAGAACCATCCGTCGGACAGCGGCACGCAGTCCACGGTCTCGGCCAGCATCGCCGCGTCGGGATCGCTGACCCGCAAGGCGGGCGGATACGACCTGAGCGTCGCCGTCAGCCCGCGCAGCTCCAGCTCCGTGGCCAGCTTGCCGAGATGGTACGTGCGCGTGTGCTCGCGCGGCATGGCCGACATGGATCCATCAAAGCCGAAGTAAGACGAAAAATCCCGTCAGTTGCCAATGCGCTCGGCTTCGCGGCGCTGCTCCCGCTTGTAGAACAGCACCCGCAACGGGATCGCCGCCACGAGCGCGATCTGCATGCTCGCACCGATCTTGATCGGCAGGTCGCCGCCCTCGGGCCAGGCGACCCAGAAGGTCAGGAACGCCACGTTGACCATGATCCAGCCGAGCACGACCGCCGCGAGCTGCCCCTTCGGCTTGGGGTATTCGATGCGGCTGACCATCAGCCACGCCACGCCGAGCACGGCCAGCAGCGACCAGATGCTCGGCTGGAACAGCAGCACGATGGAGATCACGGTCATCGCGCCCATCGGGATGGGCAGCCCCATGAAGTCGCCGCTCTTGGTCTTGACGCAGGCGAACCTGGCCAGGCGTACGACCCCGGCGACCAGCACGGCCGCGGCCGCGGTGACCACCGCCGCGAACGGCACCTGATCGGTGAACCCGCCCCAGATCACCACCATGAACGCGGGCGCGAACCCGAAGCTGATGACGTCGGCCAGGTTGTCGAGCTCGGCGCCCATCGCGGAGGCGCGGAAACGCCGCGCGACGAGACCGTCGAACAGGTCGCACGTCGCGCCGATGAGCAGCAACACGACGGCCGTGGCGAAGTAGCTGGGCGCGGGCGTGAACGGACCACCGGCGACCTGGAGCTGCTTGATGGCGGAGTACGCCAGCACGCAGACCGCGAGAAAGCCGCAGACCGCGTTGCCCAGCGAGAGGGAGTCGGCGGCGGACAGACGGAAGGCCTTGCCGACGGGGCCACGAGGCTCGTCATCATCCGCCTGCCAACTACCGGCGTCAGCCGCGGTCAATTCTGGTCACCCCCGCAACCGTCTTCTCCCCTACGGACACCGCGGGAGAGATGCCTTCTGGAAGGTAGATGTCGACCCTCGACCCGAACCTGATGAGCCCGATCCGCTCGGCCGGCTCGACCTTCGCACCGGCGCTCAAGTACGGCACGATCCGGCGCGCCACCGCGCCTGCGATCTGCACCATCTCGATGTCGCCGAGCGCGGTCTCGAAATGCCACACCACGCGTTCGTTCTGGTCGCTGTCCTTGTTGAAAGCCGGCAGGAACCCACCTGCGACATGCTGCACGGAGGTGACATTTCCCGCAAGAGGGGCACGATTGACGTGCACGTTCAGCGGGCTCATGAAGATCGCGACCCTCGTGCGGCCATCGGGCCACGGGTCGATGCTCTGCACCACGCCGTCGGCGGGTGACAGAACACGTCCTCGGCCCGGCGTGCGGTCAGGGTCGCGGAAGAACCAGAGCATGCCACCGGTGAGCACGCTCAGCGGCACAGCCGCGAGCGCCCAACGCCGGTCCCTGCGCGTCAGCAGCGCGGTGGTGGCCGCCGCGGCCACCGTAGGGAAGAGCCACGGGGAGACCCCGCGTGCGAGCCTCACGCGGCTCGGCTTAGCAGAATCGTCTGACACGTACAACCTTTGGTGGTGACTGGACTGGGCGCTTTGCCGTGATGTTACAGAGCCAGTAACTATTACACGGCGCAACTACACAAGCAAAGCGCCTCGAAGCCCTTTTCGCTAGACCTGCTCCGGATGCGTCTCCTCGCCCTTGCGCGCGTCCATGCGCGCCTTGATCAGGCTGGCCACGGTGGTGATGACCATGGTGGCGCCGATGACCGAGAGCGACACCCAGATGGGAATTTCGGGCGCCCAGGAGACATGGCTGGCATGCAACGCCTCCAATATCAGCTTAACCCCGATGAAGCCGAGGATGAACGCCAAACCATAGCTGATGTAGACGAGCCGTTGGAGCAGCCCGCCCAGCAGGAAGTAAAGCTGACGCAGTCCCATCAGGGCAAATGCGTTGGCGGTGAAGACGATGAAGGGGTCTTTCGTGAGCCCGAAGATGGCGGGAATCGAGTCCAGCGCGAACAGCAGGTCGGTGCTGCCGATGGCGACCATCACGATGAGCATGGGCGTGACCATGCGCTTGCCGTCGATCTTCACGGTCACCTTGGAGCCGACGTAGGTCTCGGTGGTGGGGAAAGCCCTGCGCACCCACCTGAGCACGACGTTCTCGTTGAACTCCTCCTCGTCGCCCTTGAGATGCTGGCGGACGAGGTTGATCGCGGTGTAGACCAGGAAGGCGCCGAACACGTAGAACAGCCAGCTGAACCGCTCGAGCGCCGCCGCGCCGAGCGCGATGAAAATGCCGCGCATGACCAGCGCGAGCAGGATGCCCACGAGCAACACCTTGTGCTGGTACGCCCGTGGCACGGCGAACCTGCTCATGATGATGAAGAAAATGAAGAGATTGTCGACGCTCAGGCTGTATTCAGTGATGTAGCCGGCGAAGAACTCTCCTGCTTTGGCACCGCCCACCGTGGTCCACAAGACCACCCCGAACACGGCGGCGAGGAAGACGTAGAACGTCACCCAATATCCGGCCTGCCGCATGGAGAACTCTCGGGCTTCTCCACGGTCGACGATCCACAAGTCAACGGCAAGGACGACGAGGAGGCCGCCGATCACGGCGATCCAGGCCCACACGGGTACGGTCACTCAAACCCTCCGGCACGCACGACTCATTGCCGGAGGTCTCTCCCGCCCGCCGAAATCTGCGGACCGGCAGCCCCGGGGGCCCCGTGGAGCGGGGCTGCACCGTGATGACGAGGCTGTCGCGAAGGGATACTCCCCTCCCTAACCCACGCAGTATACGAGAACGCCCCCACCTCGCCTAATCGTCCGTTCGATCACCATGGCGGTAGACGGCCAGCGCGCTGTCCACCGCCTCGTCGTCGCCGGGCATCTCCCGCCCCCGCCGCTCGGCCGCCGCAGCCAGCCTTTCCGCAGATCCGGGCGTTACAAGCAGCTCGCGTACGGCTCCGCGCAGCCCGTCCACATCCCCGTACGGAACCAGGATCCCGGCTTCTCGCAAAATTTCCGGAATCCCCCCAACATCGGAGGCAATTACCGGTTTTCCCGCCATAAGCGCCTCCCTGAGGGTGAGCGGCTGGCCCTCCCACCGGCTGGGCATCACCAGCGCGGTGGCCGCGCCGAGCAGGTCGGGCACATCCCGCCGGTTGCCCAGCAACGTCACGGGCAGCCCTTCGGCGTCGATCCTCGCCTGCAGCTCCGCTCGCAGCGGCCCCTCCCCCGCCACCACGAACAGCGGCCCACCCCCCGCTCCGCGCGCCGGACCCCCAGACCCACCACCGCCTTCGCCCGCCCAGCCCCCGGACCCGCCACCAGCTTCCCGCGCCCGCTCCCCAGACCCGCCACCGCCTTCGAGCGCCCGGCCCTCGGACCCGCCACCAGCTTCGCCCGCCCAGCCCCCGGACCCACCCCCAGCTCCGCGCGCCGGATCCCCAGACCCGCCGCTGCCTTCGAGCGGCCGGTCCCCGTCCCACGGCCCCACAGCCACGTCGAGCAGGGTGTCCAGGCCCTTCTGCTGGGCAAGCCTGGCGATGGTCAGCAGTATCGGGCGCGCGCCGGCACCCAGCTCGTCCCTGACCTCCTCCGGCGTCCGCTTCGCCGGCGGCAGCGCGGGCGCGGCCACCACGGCCGCCCGCACCCGCCGGCCGCCCAGCGCCTTCATCCGCTCGCCGAGATCGGGCGACACGACCAGCACATCGTCGGCCCCCCGGGCCACCACCCGCTCCAGCACCCCATAGACCACCCCGACGAACCCACCGGCCGTCAGCGCATTGTGCAGTGTCACCACCAGCCGCCCACCACCCGCCGCCGCCACCCGGCCCTCGCGAGGCCCATCCGAACGCCCGCTGACGGACCCACCCCGCGGACCGCCACCGGGGCCGCCTTCGGGCCTTCCCTCGCGCCCGCGCCCCCTCCCGAGCGCAGCGAGCGCGGCCAGCGCCCCGGCCCTCAGTCCGTGGGCGTGCACCACCTCGGCGTCCCTCGTCAACCGCCTGATCGCCAGCACCGCACGCAGGTCGTTGACCGGATGCGGCCGATCGGAGACCGCCACCTCCACAAACCGCCCCCCCGCCCCGGCGAACGAGAACGCCTCCTCAACGCTGCGCGGCCCGAGCACGAGCACCTGGTGCCCGCGCCGCACCAGCCCTTCCACCAGCATCAGCACATGCCGCCCCGTACCACCCGACGTGGTGCCCAGCACGAAAGCCACCCGCACGACCCGCTCCTTCCTCAACCATCCCGCTCACAGCCCACGACGGCCCCGGCAGCGGCCTCAGCCCGATCCGCCTCGCCGCAACAGCCCGGACAGCGCCCTGGCGTCGGCCCGATCGACCAGGGCGACCACGCCGCCCCCCACCGCCACCGCCACCACGGCCGCCAGCAAAGTGGCCCACACGTTCGGCCAGATGCCCTGCACCCCGAGCCACCCCACCACACCGGCCCCCGCCAGATACCCCAGCAGCCCGCCGGCCACCGCCGCGCCCCCCGCACGGGGCAGCCCCGCCAACGCCCCGCGACCCCGGGCCCGCTCCACGGAGCCCAGCAGCAGCGCACCGCCCACGCTCATGCCGACGCTCATGCCGAGCGCCATCCCCCCGATCTTCCACGCGTCGGGCAGCGCGAACACGAAGACGGTCTGCGCGACCAGAACCACTCCCCAGCCCGCCACCGTCCCGACGGCGACCGCCCGGCCACGACCGGCGGCGTACAGCACCCGGCTCAGATGCGCGATGAGCCCGTAGCCCACCAGCCCCGGCGCGAACAGCGCGATCGCCCGTGCCAGCTCGGGCGCCGGCACCTCGCTCTTGACCCCCAGGAACACCACCGCGCCGGGCCCCGAGGCGGCGGCCAGGACGCCGGCGGCCAGCCCGGACACCAGCACCACGGCCCGCGTCGTGCGCGCCGCCAGCGCGGAGAACGCCGCCGGGTCGTCCTGCGCGCTGGCCGACAGCCGGGGGAACGCGCTGGTGGCGATGGGCACGGCCAGCACCGCGTACGGCACCAGATAGATCGCCCACGCGTAGTTGTAGACCGTGATGGCGCCGTTGCCGATCTCGTTGTTGGACAGCAGCAGCACGACGATCATGGCGGCCTGCTGGGCGAGGAGCGCGGCGATCCCGGCCAGGGCGAGCCTGCGCACCTGGGCGGCCACGCCCTCGGGGAAGCGTAACGTCGGGCGCCACCGCAGCCCCAGCCGCCCGGTGGGCCCGAGCACGGCCAGCACCAGGGACAGCACCCCGAGACTCGTCCCCGCGGAGAGCGCCAGCTCGGCAGGCCCCAGCTCGGCGGCGGGATCGCTCACGCCGCCGCTGAGCGGCACGAACAGCAGGTAGGCCACGATGACCACGATGCTGGACACCAGCGGCGCGACCGCGGGCCCGGCGAAGCGCTTGTGCGACTGCAGCACGCCGTAGAGGACCACGGCGACGCCGTACAGGGGGATCTGGGGGGCGAACACGACGAGCATCCGGGTGGCGACCGCCGTCACCGCGGCCACGTCGCCGCACCCGTCGACGGCCGTGCCGAAGAACAGCCCGATGATCGGCCCGGCGAACAGCGCGGTGAGCGCGCCCAGCGGCACCAGGACGACGGCGACCCAGGTCAGCAGCGCCGAGCTGATCCAGCTCACCCGCGCGCGCCCGGCCGCGGAGTCACCGGCGGCGGCCGCTCCGGCGAGCACGGGCACGACCATCCCGGCCAGCGCCCCGCCGACCACCACCTCGAACACGATGTTCGGAATCTGGTTGGCCGTCATGTAGGCCGTGGAAAGGCAGTTGGTCCCGACGGTCTGGGCGAAGGCGTACTGCTTGGCGAAGCCGGCGACGCGCGCCAGCACGGTGATCGCCCCGATGAGCAGGGCGCCTCCCGCGACTCCCCGCGCCGTCACGACCCCCACCCGGCCTCCCCAGCCCCGCACCCGATCTCGCTTACGCAGACATCTTGGCAGGCCACACCGACAATCGCGCGCGGCGGATCAGACGGGAACGACCGGGCGGCGGCCGAGCATGTCGAGGCGGTTGAGCACGCGGTTGCCCGCGATGACCTTGGTGAAGCTGACCTTCTCCGCCGCCGCGGTGAGTGCCACCACGGTGCCCAGCACGGCGTACCGGCCGGGCCGTCCCAGCTGGGTGACGGCGGCCAGGCCGAGCAGCGCCCCCAGGGAGTTGGCGCCGGCGTCGCCGAGCATGGCGCGCTCGCCCAGGTCCTCGGGCAGCAGCGCCGCGGCGGCCCCGAGCGGGACGGCCGCCAGCGCCGCGGCGGCGGGCGAGCCGCGGAAGAGCGCGGCGGTCAGCAGCGGCGCGCCGGTCAGCAGGCCGACCTTGACGGCGCGGCCGGGCCGGAGGTCGAAGAGGTTGGCGAGGTTCGCGGCGCCCGCGATGGTGGCGCCGTTGACCAGGGTCTCGACGGGCCCCTGGGAGACGAGCGCGGCGGCGCCGAGCCCGGTGGCGCCGATGCCGAGGATCTTGACGGCGCCGCTGGTGACCTCGCCGCGGGCGAGCGCGGTCAGGTGACCTTTGAAGCCCTTGGACGAGGTGGTGCCGTAGAGGTCGTCGTAGGCGCCCAGCGTGCCGCTGCCGACGCCCGCGACCAGGGCGGCCAGCCGCAGGCGGCCGGGCAGGCCGGGCGCGAGCGCCGCCGCCGCGCTGGACCCCGCCACGAACGCGGGCCCTTCGAGCAGCGTGATGGGCTCCCCGCGGTGGTTCTTGCGCGTCCAGCGGCCGCTCAGGTCGTGCGGCCGGTTGCGGGTGAACGCGGCGTAGGCGGCACGGGCCGCGACCGCCCCGATCGCGGTGCCGGCGAGGGCGTAGAGCAGGCCACGGGCCCGGCTGGCAGGCATGTCAGCTCCCTGTCTGGGTGGTGGGTGACGGGGTGGCGGACGGCATGGCGGGCATGGGGGACGCGGCGCCCTTGCCGATGCCGTACTGGCCGGCCCGCCCGCCCAGTTGTTCCCGCAGAGAGTAGACGATCACGGCGCGGCCCATGGGCATATCGGCGGTATCGACGGTGGAGACGCGCTTGGCGATGTCGCTGTCGTCGCGTACGGCGCTGATCGGGTCTCCGGGGACCGCCGCGGGCACGGCCGCGCCCGCGAGCACCGCGCCGCTGCCCGTCGCGTCCAGGCCGCCGGCAATGGAGACGAGCGCGCCCGCCTGAATGTCGGCGCTCTCCCCTTCGTACGGCTTCTCCGGCGCGAACATCACGGCGAGCGTGGCCCGCTTGACCGGCTCGCCCTCGGTGCTGAGCAGCCCGCCCGTCTCGAAGGTGCTGACGACGTCGGTGGTGGCCGGGTTAGGGGTGCCCGCCTGGGCCGGGTCGTTGGTGACGAGGGCCGCGGCGAGCAGCGCGGCGGTCCTGTCCCAGGCGGTGGCGGTGGTCGGGAACGCCATGTTGGCCGGCTTGAGCTGGCTGACCAGGCCGTCGATCACGCCCGTGCCCTTGGGGTCGAGGAGCTTCTCGGTCAGCGTGACACGCCCGGAGATCTCCGCGCCCGACTCCGTCAGCACCTGCTGCGCGGCCTCGCGGACGGCGGTGCTGGAGCCGGGCGTCTCGACCAGGAGCACTCGCTGGCCGGTCAGCGTGCCGGCGAGCATCTCGGGGGTGGCGGCGGCGATGAACGCGTCGTTGCCCGCCTCCCTGCCCCGCAGGGTGTCGAGGTCGGAGCGCAGGCCGTTGTTGGTGTTGGTCAGTTCGTCGCTGGTCCTTTTGGCCAGGTCGATCGCGGGATCCTGGAGCAGCGTGGTGCCCAGGACGATGCCCACCGCCAGCGCCAGGAAGATGGCGACGATGGAGACGAGGTGATAGCGGAAATCGATCACGAGAAAAGTCCGACCAGCCAGAAGATGAAGGCGTTCCACACGTCTTGGAGTCCGTTCAGCCAGGTGCGGCCGATCGGCGAGAAGGTCAGCGCGACGCTCATCGTGATCAGCGCGGTGACCACGAGAAGCAGGAGCTGCGGGGTGGAGATGCGGCTGCGGTAGAGCCTGCTCACGCCTTTGGCGTCGATGAGTTTGCTGCCGATGATCAGGCGGGTGAGAAAGGTGCTTGCCATGCCGGGGCGCCCCTTGTCGAGGAACTCCTCCAGCGTGCCGTGGGTGCCGACCGCGACGATCAGCTCGGCGCCCTTGTCGTCGGCCAGCAGCATCGCGATGTCCTCGCTGGTGCCGGTGGCCGGGAAGATCACCGCTTCGCGGCCGAGCTGGTGCACGCGTTCGAGCCCGGGGGCCCTGCCGTCGCGGTAGGCGTGCACGACGAGCTCGGCGCCGCAGGTCAGCGCCTTGGTGGAGACCGAGTCGAAGTCGCCGACGATCACGTCGGGCAGGTAGCCGGCCTCCAGCAGCGCGTCGGCCCCGCCGTCGACGCCGACCAGGACGGGCCGGTATTCGCGGATGTACGGGCGGAGCGTGGCGATGTCCTCTTTGTAGTGATATCCGCGCACCACGATGAGGGCATGCCTGCCCTCTATGGGCGTGCGGATCTCAGGTACGCCGACTCCGTCGATGAGGAGCTTGCCCTCGCCGCGCACGTATTCCATCGTGTTGACGGCGAAAGCCTCGATCTGCACGGCGAGCCCGGCGCGCGCCTCGGCCATGGCCGCCTCGACGGCCTCGGCGGTCTGCGGGTCGCCCTTGCCGACCATGTCCTCGTCGAGGTAGACGACGCCGTCGCAGAGCCGCACGACGTCACCGTCCTTGACCCGCTCGAACAGCTCTTGGTTGGCGTTGTCGACGAACGGCACGCCGGCGTCCAGCAGGATCTGCGGCCCGTGGTTGGGATAGCGTCCGCTGATGCCCGTGGCGACGTTGACCACCGCCGCCACTCCGCACGCAACGAGCGCCTCCGCGCTGACCCGGTCAACGTCCACATGGTCGATAATCGCGATTTCCCCGGGCTGGAGCCGCTTTGTCAGCCTCTTGGTACGCCGGTCGATTCTCGCCACTGCCGTTACACCGGGAAGGTCTGGGACCTTCCTCCCGCGGAGGCCCGGCATTCTGCTTCCCGGAACCTTCATCAAGACCATCCTGCCAGAGCGAAACAGCGCAGAGGCCACGCATGACGCGGCGTGTCCGCTATGTCACCCAGGATCACCTGTCTGCGGCTGCCAGCCCCAGCAGTTCTTCGGCATGCGCACGACCCAGCTCGGAGTCCTCCAGCCCGGCGAGCATCCGGGAAAGCTCGCGTACACGGCCCTCATGGTTGAGCGTGACGACGCCGCTGCGCACCACGCTGCCGTCACTCGCCTTCTCGACGACCAGATGCTGGTCGGCGAACGCCGCCACCTGCGGCAGATGTGTGACGACAATCACCTGTGCGGTGCGGGCGAGCCTGGCCAGCCGGCGCCCGATCTCGACCGCGGCCTTACCGCCCACGCCCGCGTCGACCTCGTCGAACACGAAGGTCGGCACCGGATCGGCGCCCGCGAACACGACCTCGATCGCGAGCATGACCCGGCTCAGCTCGCCGCCGGAGGCGCCCTTGTTGAGCGGCAGCGGCGGCGCCGCGGGGTGCGCGGCCATCCGGAGCTCCACCTCGTCGACGCCCTCAGGGCCGAACTCCGCGCTCCTGGTGAGCTGGACCACGACCCTGGCGTGGGGCATGGCCAGCGCGGTCAGCTCTTCGGTCACGGCCTGGCCGAACCGCTTGGCGGCGGCCACGCGCACGGCGGTGAGCTCAGCGGCCAGCTCGGTGAGCCGGCCGGTCAGCTCCTCGTACTCGCGGGTCAGCTCCTCGATGCGCTCGTCGTCGCCCTCGAGCTCGGTCAGACGGCCGGCGGCCTGCTGAGCCCAGGCCAGCACCCCCGCGCTGTCCACCGCATATTTCCGGATGAGGCTGGTCAACACCGATCGGCGTTCCTGCACGGACGCCAGCCGCGCCGGATCGGCCTCGATCGACTCCGCGTACGCCGCCAGGTCGGTGGCCACGTCGGAGATCAAGTAGCCGGCCTCGGCCAGCCGGTCGGCGACCCCGGCGAGCTGAGCGTCGAAGTCGCGTACGGTCTCCACGGCCGACCGCGCCTCGCCGAGCAGCGAGATCACGTCGTGCGGGCTGCCCGCCGCCTCCATCGGGTCGCCGAGCAGCGCGGTGTGCGCGGTCGTCGCGGCGCTGCGCAGGGCGTCGGCGTGCGAAAGCCGCTCCTCCTCGCCGCGCAGCTCGGCGTCCTCGCCCGGCTTGGGATCGACCTTCTCGATCTCCTCCAGGCCGAAGCGCAGCATGTCGGCCTCCTGCGACCGCTCCCTGGCCCTGGTGGTCAGCTCGTCGAGCAGCGCGCCCACCTGCTTGTGCCGTTTGTACGCCTGAGAGTAGGCCCGCAGCGGCTTGACCAGCTTGTTTCCCGCATAGCGGTCGAGCGCCGCGCGCTGCCTGGCCGCCTGCAGCAGCCGCTGCTGGTCCATCTGCCCGTGCACCGCCACCAGGTCGTCGGCCAGGTAGGTCAGGGTGCCGACGGGCACGGTGCGCCCGCCGAGCCAGGCTCTGGACCTGCCCTCGGCGGAGACCGTGCGGGAGATGATCAGCTCGCCGTCCTCGACCTCGCCGCCGATGTCCTCGACCTGCTGGGCGACGCGCCCGCCGCTCTCGATGACCAGCGTGCCCTCGACGGTGGCCCGATCGGCCCCCGGCCGGATGCGCGAAGGGTCGGCTCTGCCGCCGAACAGCAGCCCGAGCCCGGTCACGACCATGGTCTTGCCGGCCCCGGTCTCGCCGGTGACCACGTTGAAGCCCGGCGAGAGCTCAAGGACCGCCTCGTCGATGACGCCGAGCCCCTGGATGCGGACCTCCTCGACCCTTGGTCGCACTGCCCACTCCCGTTCGCTGCCGTGTCCGATGACCACACGGATCGTCTCCGAACGCCGGCGGCCGCAGACGCCGCTACCGGCTATGGACCGCCGGACGCGGCCCACCGTGCCCACGTGATCCTACGCGCTCTCCCCGTCATTCACTCAGGGCCGCACCCTTCCGCGCCACCCTTGTACAGGCAGCTCGAACTTGGCGACCAGCCTGTCGGTGAACGGCGCGCCCGTGCTCTCCACACCGTGCAATCGCGCCAGGCGTACGGGGTCCGCGCTCCTGCGCACCTCGACCCGCGTACCCGACGGCAGGTCGAACCGGCGGCGGCCGTCGCACCACAGGACGCCGCCAGGCGTCTCGGGCAGGATCTCGACGGCCAGCGTGGAGCGCGGCGAGACCACCAGCGGCCTGGCGAACAGCGCGTGCGCGCTGATCGGCACCATGAGCAGCGCCTCCACCTCGGGCCAGACCACCGGCCCGCCGGCCGAGAAGGCATATGCGGTCGAGCCCGTCGGCGTGGCACAGATGACGCCGTCGCAGCCCCAGCGCGACAGGGGCCGGCCGTCGATCTCGGCGACCACTTCGAGCATCCGCTCCTGCTTTTCGACGGTCGCCTCGTTGAGCGCCCACGTGTCGGCGAGCACCCGGCCGTTCTGCCTGGCGAGAACATCGATCGTCATGCGCTCTTCGACGTCGTAGCGGCCCGCGACGACGCTGTCGACGGCCGCGGCCAGATCGGCGACCTCGGCCTCGGCCAGGAATCCGACGTGCCCGAGGTTGACCCCCAGGAGCGGCGTGCCCGCGGGCTTGGCCAGCTCGGCCGCGCGCAGCAGCGACCCGTCGCCGCCGAGCACGATCATGACCTCGGCGTCCTTGGCCGCGCCCGGGTCGCCGGGCACCGCCTCCGCGCCGCCGCAGCCGATCTCCTCGCACTCGCTGTCGAGGACCCTGACGGTGATGCCGGCGTCGACCAGCCGGTTGATGACCAGGCGGGCGCTCTCGATGGCGGCGTCACGCCCGGTGTGTACGGCGACCAGCACGGTCCGGTTCATTGCGGCCCCTCCGCGACGGCGCGCTGGATCTCGGCATCGAGGTCGGCGACCGGCGGCTCGCCCTCTCCCTTGCCCAGCCAGAGCAGATATTCCACATTTCCCGACGGCCCGGGCAACGGGCTCGCGGTCACGCCGCGCACGGTCAGCCCCAGCTCCACGGCCTTGGCCGCGGCGTCGCGCACCGAGCGCGCCCGCAGCTCGGGGTCGCGCACTACGCCACCTGCCCCCACGAGTTCCTTTCCCACCTCGAACTGCGGCTTGACCAGCATCACGAAATCGGCGCGCGGGGCGGCGACCGCGACCAGGGCGGGCAGCACCAGCCGCAGCGAGATGAACGACAGGTCGCCCACCACCAGCGTGGGCGGCTCGCCGACCAGGTCGGGAGTCAGGTCGCGGACGTTGACGCGTTCCATCACCGTCACGCGCTCATCGGTGCGCAGCGACCAGGCGAGCTGACCGTAGCCGACGTCGACGGCCAGCACGTGTGCGACGCCGTGGCGCAGCAGCACGTCGGTGAACCCGCCCGTGGACGCGCCCGCGTCGAGGCAGCGGCGGCCTTCCACGGTCAGGCTCTTGAACGCGTCGAGCGCGCCGAGCAGTTTGTGCGCTCCTCGCGAAACGTAGTCGGGCCCGTCCGCCGAGGCGGTCACCACGATGGCGGAGGCCGTGTCGACCTGGGTGGCCGCCTTGTGCGCCTGCTGCCCGCCCACGGTGACCCGGCCGGCCTCGATGAGCTGGGCGGCCTGCTCCCGCGATCTGGCCAGGCCGCGGCGTACCAGCTCGCTGTCGAGACGGATCCTGCGGCTCACCGGCGTCTTTCCGCCTGCTCGCCGCGGGCCTGCCCGCCCGCTACGCCTCCGCCCCGCACGTCGCCGGCCGGGAACCGCACGTCGCCACCCGAGGGCAGCTCGTCGCCACCCGAGGGCAGCTCGTCGCCACCCGAGGGCAGCTCGTCGCCACCCGAGGGCAGCTCGTCGTCGCCTGCGGCGGCGAGCGTCGCCTCGAGCCCCGAGAACGCCTCTCCGAAGACGGCCACGTGCTCGCTCACCGGCAGCTCGCCCAGGGGCCCGAGAGCGGCGACGATGGCGTCGACCCTCTCGTCGCCGGTGCCCTCCGGAAGCTCACTCATGACTCGACCGTAACGCCTCCCGCGAGCGGCCGGGACCTTGGCAGGCGTGTCACGCGTTGAAGCTCATACGGGGGTGCTACTGATGTGGAACGCTACGGTCCGCAAAGGGAAGAAAGGATGCGCATCATGGCAAGCGTCGAGGAGTGCCGGGCGGCACTGGTCAAGCTCGTCGCCCAGTTCGACGAGATCGATGAGGAGGACCGTGCCAAGCACGTGGTTGAGCGCACGCTCAGCTGCCGGGTTCCCGACCTCGACGTGATCTTCTACGGCCGGCTGCACCACGGGGGGCTCGACCCGTTCACGCAGGAGGCTCCGGCGGACGGCAAGCCGGCCGACGTCAAGCTCACGGTCGCGAGCGACGACCTGATCGCGCTGGTGGACGGCCGGCTGGACCTGGCCCGCGCGCTGCTCGGAGGCCGGGTGAAGATCGACGCCAGCTTCGGCGACCTGCTGCGGCTGAGGAGGCTGATCTGACAGGCCGTTGACCCGCCCCACCGCCTAGTTATTTAATGAGCGCGTTAACTATTAGGCGATGGGCGAACAAATGGGTCTCATCATCGACGCCGAGAGCCTGAGCCGCTCGTACGGCGATCACCTCGCCGTCGACGGCCTCGCCCTGGCGATCGGGCCCGGAGAGATCTTCGGGCTGCTCGGCCCGAACGGCGCGGGCAAGACGACCACGATCAGGATGCTGTCCACGCTGCTCCCGCCGAGCGGGGGCGCGGCGCGGGTGTGCGGGTTCGACGTGGTACGGGCCGCCGGGGAGGTGCGGCGGCGCATCGGATACGTGATGCAGCAGGTCTCTCCCATGGGCTACTACATGCTGACCGGCAGGGAGAAGGCCGAGATCGAGGCCGCGCTCTACCACGTGCCGAGGCGGCGGGTGAAGGCCAGGGTCGGCGAGGTGCTGGAGCTGGTGGGGCTGTCGGAGCACGCCGACCGGCTCGTGCAGGAATACTCCGGCGGCATGCAGAAGCGCCTCGACCTGGCCTGCGGCCTGCTGCACCGTCCCGAGCTCCTGATACTCGACGAACCGACACTAGGCCTGGACGTACGCTCACGGCACCTCGTCTGGGACCACATCCGATCGCTGTGCGCCCAAGGGATGACCGTGCTCCTGGCGACCAACTACATGGACGAGGCGGACCGCCTCTGCGACCGGCTGACCATCATCGACCACGGGCGGCAGGTCGTCAGCGGGACGCCCGCCGAGCTGAAGGCCGCGCTGGGGACGCCGTCGCTCGACGAGGTGTTCCTCCAGCACACCGGGCACGCGTTGCGGGAGGAGAGCTGATGATGTGGTCGCAGGAGGTGCTGGCGCTCTCCAGGCGCTGGCTGCTCATGGTGCTCAGGGAGCGCCTGAACCTGCTGTTCAGCGTCCTGCAGCCGGCCGTGTGGCTGGTGTTCTTCGCCGGGGCGATGGGCGGCGCGGTCGACGCCAGGGTGGTCGGCACCGGTGACTACATCGCGTTCGCGGTGCCGGGCGTCATCGCCTTCACCGTGGTGGGCAACGGGATCACGGCGGCGATGCCGTTGCTGTTCGACAAGGAGACGGGCTATCTCGACAAGCTGCTCAGCATGCCGATCAGGCGCAGCTCGCTGATCGTGTCGCGGTTCGTGTTCCAGGTGGGCATGAACTCGGCCCAGGTCCTGGTGATCCTCCTGGTTGCGCTCGTCCTGGGCGTGCGTCCCGCCTCGGGCGCGCTCGGGGTGCTGGCGATCCTGGTGGCGACGGGGCTGCTGACGCTGGCGCTGACGGCCGCCGCGATGGCCCTGGCGTGCGCGGTGCCCTCACACGGGACGTTCTTCGCGGTCACGGGGTTCGCGTCGTTGCCGTTGCTGTTCATGAGCAACGCGTTCGTGCCGCTGTCGGCCATGCCCGGGTGGATGGAGGCGGTGGCGCGGGTCAATCCGCTGACGTACGCCATCGAGGCGATCCGCCTGCTGGTGCTGCGGGGGTGGAGCAGCGGGGTGCCGCTGGCCCTGGGCGTGCTGGTGGTGGCGTCGGCGCTGCTCCTGGCCGTGGGCGCCTGGCAGTTCGCCCGCCAGACGAGCGAACGCATCGCATGAGACGCGCCGATCGGGCGGCGTTCACCCAAGACGGTCGAGAACGGGCTTGACCGCATCCTCCTCGGTCCGCCCCGAACCGGCCGCCGCCCAGGCCGCGTCGCAGGCGGCGCGCAGGCCGTCGATCCGGCTGCCGTCGCCGTGGAGCCGCAGCGCCCCGTCCTCCCACGCGGCCCGCCATCCTCCGCAGGCGCCGTCGCGCACCTCGGGGTAGGGCTGGAGCAGCGCGCCCAGGTCCTCGGCCACGTACGTCGGCCGATGCCGGGGCTCGGCCGTCAGCACGTCGACCGGCCTGGCCACCCCCGTCAGCACCAGCAGGCTCTCGACGCCCGCGTTGGCGGCCCCTTCGATGTCGGTGTCCAGCCGATCGCCGACGACCAGCGGCCGCTTCGCCCGCGTACGGATCATCGACTCCCGATGCAGGGGCGGATCGGGCTTGCCCGCGTAGATCGGCTCCACCCCGGTGGCGGCGGCGATCACCCGTACCATCGCGCCGTTGCCCGGCAGCTCACCCCGCTGGGTGGGCATGGTGCTGTCGGCGTTGGACGCCACGAACAACGCCCCCTGCCGCACCGCCAGCGTCCCTTCCGCCAGCAGTCCGTACGACAGACCGGGCGCGATCCCCTGCACCACGGCGGCGGGCGATTCGGCGGCGGTAGAAACAGGCCGAAGCCCTCGATCCCGTACGGCCAGCCGCAACCCGGACCCTCCGACCACGAGCACGTTCGCGCCGGGCGGAACCCGCTCCGCGATCAGCCGGGCGGCGGCCTGAGCCGAGGTCACGACGTCGGCGGCCGTCGCGGGCGCGCCGAGCTCGCGCAGGTGGGCGGCGATGGCGGCGGGGGTGCGGGAGGCGTTGTTCGTCACGTACGCCAGCCGCACCCCGTGCTCCTGCGCCCGCTCCAATGCCGCCGGGGCCCCCGGCACCGCATGACTCCCCAGGTAGACCACGCCGTCCAGGTCGAGCAGCAAGGTGTCATAGCCGTCGATCAGCACAGCGCCTCTTCCCGTTTGACTCTCACGCCGCGTGAGACTTTAGCGTCCCCCTTGTACCCACCTGACAGGAAGGACGACCATGTCCGCGAAACCCGGCCTCACCGCCGAGGAGCGCATGGAGCTGTTCGGCGGCTTCAACCCCGATGACCACGCGGCGGAGGCCGAACAGCGATGGGGCGGCACGCAGCCCTGGACGGACTCGATGCGCCGGATGTCCACGTTCACGAAGGACGATTGGCGGCGTTTCACCGCGGAAGCGGCGGATCTCTCCTCCCGTATGGCCGAGGCGATGCGCTCGGGCGCGGCCGCGGACGGCGAGGAGGCCATGGACCTGGCGGAGGAGCACCGGGCCCACCTCACCCGCTGGTGCTACGACTGCACGTATGAGATCCACCGCGGTCTCGGGGACATGTACGTGAACGATGCCCGGTTCACGGCGAGCATCGACCGGACGGCGCCGGGGCTGGCGGCGTACTTCGAGTCCGCCATCACCGCCAACGCCACCCGCCACCACGCATAGCCGCCGGTCGGCCCTGGCTTCCCGTGAGCACTCTCCGGCGCCGCCTCGGCGAACACGCGGACCCGGCGGCCCGCCACAGCAGGCCCCAGCGCAGTGGCGGGGCGTGGCTGAACCGAGAGAGCCTTTCGTGGAGATTCAGGACCTGGGCCGACTCGGGAGCCCGCCCCCGGGGACCACCGCCCTAGCGTGAAACGACCCCCGGGCGCCAACGGCCTGGCGCAAGGCGACCGGGGGGCCAACGGCCTGGCGTGAGACGGCCCGGGGGGCCAACGGCCCGGCGCGAGACGGCCCGGGGGCCAACGGCCCGGCGCGAGAGCGCCCAGAGGACCACGGGCCTGACGTGAGAGCGCCCAGAGGACCACGGGCCTGACGTGAGGCAGCCCCGGGACCACGCCACCATGCACGAACGCCCATCAAATCGGTGCACAACCCCACGGACGACACCGATCAACGGCGAGAAGGAAGCGACCGGTCGGCCGGCCGGCCGACACCGACATTCGACCAACCGGCGCCTACATTTCCCGCCGGGCACGCAAAGTGGCCCGCACACTCTTCAAAGCCGACACGTAATGCCGCTCATCCGGACGCATGGCCACGGCGATGGCCAGCGGTTCCTGAGCCCCTTCGACGTCCCCGGTACGCCACAGCGCCAACCCCAGCCCGAAATAGGCATAATCCTCAGCCGGATTGGCGTCCACGATCTGGCGAAAACTAGCGGCCGCCTCCGCGTACTGCCGGGAGTTGAACTGTGCCCGCGCCAACGCCTCCAGAATGCTCCGCGATTCGGGCTCGGCCGCCGCGGCCCGTTCGAGCAAGGCGGCGGCAGCTGCAGGGCTGCCCTCCTTCAGCAACTTGACGCCACGCTGATACCAGTCGTAAACACCGCCCCCGGGGGCACCCGACGTCTCATCGTGAACGTTTCCATCCTGAGCCATGCGTGAGGACTCCTTCATCGCAGAACGACGGCCCTGCCCCGCCCTGCTGCGGGGACGGCACGTCTGCAAAACTGGGGCGACTTCCGGAAGGCGCAAGCATTTATGGGAGCATGCCCGGTATGGGGATTCCTGAACTGCCGGTGCCCGATGGACTGGTGCTACGGCCCTTCCGAGGCGTACGTTTCGCTGTCGAAGATCCCGCAAAGGTGACCTCCCCGCCATACGACCTGATCTCCGACGCCGACGTGGGCGCCCTCCTGGACTCTCACCCGAACAACGTCGTCCGCCTCATCCTTCCCTGCTCCTCCCGCAAGCAATCCGCCCCACCGGCCGGGGACGCGCCTCCGCCACAGAGCACCCAGCCCTCCCGTACAGGCGCACCTCCCCAACCGGGCGAAGCACCGCTCGAAGGCCGGTACGCCGAGGCCAGGGACACACTCAAGGCCTGGCTGGACGCGGGCGTGCTGGTCCCGGACGACGTGCCGGCCCTTTACGTGTACGAGCAGAGCGGACCCGACATCCTGCAACGCGGCCTGATCGGGGACGTGGGCCTGGTCGACCCGGGGCGGCGCATCATCCTGCCCCACGAGGACGTCGTCCCGGGTCCCATCGCCGACCGCCTCGCCCTGATGAGCACCACTCAGGCCAACCTCGAGCCCATCTTCCTCCTTTACGACGGCGGCAACGGCACCACCACTGAGCTGGTGAACGAGGTGGCGGCGCAACGACGCCCGCTCGTCTCGGCGCACACGGAAGACGGGCTCACGCACCGCCTGTGGGCGATCACTGACCCGGCGGAGATCGCCGCGATCAACGCCGACCTCCACGACAGGCAGGCATTGATCGCCGACGGCCATCACCGGTACGCGACCTACCGTGTACTCCAACGCCAGGAGCGCGCGGCCCGCAAGCCCCGCCACACCCCACAACCGGCACCTTCATCCCCAAGCACCTCAGCATCCCCAAACACCCGAGCCCCGGCAGCCACCGAAAAGACGCCGGGACGCACAGCCGAACCTCCGGTCGAACACGCGGGCAGGCCGTGGGATTTCGGCCTGGCACTGCTCGTCGACTCCGCCGCGTACCCGCCCAACCTGAAAGCCATCCACCGCGTCATCCCCGGCCTCCCCTTGACCGAGGCGACCGCGAAGGCAAAGGGCTCGTGGCACGTTGACGACTACGACGATGTGGCCCAGGGTCTGGCCGCGCTGGAAGAGGCTCAGGAGCCCGCCTTCCTGCTCGCCGGTGCGGAAGGCGGCGGTTCGCACCTGCTCACCAACCCCGACCCGGTGCAGCTGGCCCTCGCCATGCCGGCCGACCACTCCGACCACTGGAACTCCCTCAACACCTCCGTCCTCACCGAGTTCGTCCTGCCCAAGGTGTGGGGCATGCACGACGACGAGCAGACCGTACGCATCGTGCACCACGACGTGGAAGCGGCCGTGCGACTGGCCGTCCGTACCGGGGGCACGGCGGTGATCCTCAAGCCGCTCGCGGCCGACGACGTGCGCGCCGTCGCCGCCGGCGGCGAACGCGTCCCCCGCAAATCCACCTCCTTCGGCCCCAAGCCAAGGACCGGCCTGGTTCTTCGTACGTTCGCGATCGACTGAGGCACCCAGCCACCGACCCTTCGACAGGCACCCAGACTGCGCTTTGGCAGCCAACCAAGTGCGGCATCGGGCGACCAACCGGGGCGGCTTCGGCGACCAACTAGGGGCCGCATCGGCCACCATCCGCGGGCGGCTTCGGCGACCATCCGGACTGCGGCATTGGCGGCCGCCCGGACGTCCCCCCGGGCCGAGACCGTCTTACGGAAGCAATCCGCCTTATAAAGCACTCCGCTTTACGGAGCACTCCGCGCGATCCGCCACACGCACCCAGCCCTGGCCTCACTGGCGCACCACGGCAGGGCGACGAGCGGCAAGGATCACCAGCGGACCGGCTACGCGCCCGTGACCTGGGCCGACTTGCCCATGGCTTGAGTCCACGTGCTCGTGGCTCGCGAGACCACATGCCCGTAACTCGACCCGCGCCTGCGGCTTGCGAGACCACACGCCGCAGCCCAACCCACGTGCCCGCAGCCCAGGAACCCACAGGCCCGCAGCCCAACCTTGGCACCCACACCCCACACGCCCTGTAGCCCGCGCCCGCGACTCAGGAGCCCACAGGTCCGCAGCCCAACGCCCGCACCCTGGGCCCACGGCCCACACGCCCTAGCCCAACGCCCGCACCCGCAGCTCGCGTGACTACACGCCCGCAGTCCAGCCCACGTGCCCGCGACTCAGGAGCCCACAGGTCCGCAGCCCAACGCCCGCAACCGCAACCGCACTCGCAGCCCAACGCCCGCACCCTCGGTCCACGGCTCACATGCCCTTTAGCCCAACGTCCGCGCCCGCGTCCATATCCACGTCCGCGACTCAGGAGTCCGCGTGCCCGTGGGAGTCACGTACCTCTGGCCTGAGTCCCGCATGCCGGTGACTCAGTCCACGGGCTTGCGGTTCAACGTCCGCGTGTCCGTGGTCAGGCTCACGTGCCTGCGGGTTGGGTCAGCTCGCCGGCGCCAGGTAAGCCATCTGCCGGGGTATCAAGGCTCTGAGGAGCTCGCTGGAATCGTCGGGGCCGGGGACCTCGGGCTCGGGGATCTCGGCTTCGAACGGCTTGGCGCTGCTCACTTCCACCTCGTACCTCCAGATCTTGGCGGCCGACGGGCCGAAGACGCGGCAGCGGAAGGCTCCCGTCACCTCTATGTAGTCGCGGGGCTTGAGGCCGCGAACGATGGCGGCCGTCTCGGGGTCGAACGTGATGCAGGGGATGCTGTCCGTCAGAGCAGCTCCCTTTCTGTGCCGTCGGCGGCGGACGATGATGCGCCACTTCGTCACGGTGTCGCCGCTCGGCAATGGGTGCTCCTCGACCGCCGCTGACAGCCGTCCCACCAGCAAGACCTCGTTTCGGTCCACTGTCGTCCTCCTATCGGTGCTCTGATGGAGATCACTATCTACGATGAGGGGGAGGCCGGATCGGCTCGAACGTCGTTCTGGGGATAACGGCTGCACGCTCGGGAGGGCTTGTGGACAACATCACCGCGCTAGGCGGCGACGTCTATGAAATCGACACCAAAATGGCTGGATACTCCGGCATCACCGCTGGTTACCTGATTTTGGGTGACCGACCGTGCCTGGTCGAGACGGGTACGTCGACCTCGGCCCCGGTGGTACGCGACGCGCTCGCCTCGCTCGGTGTCGGCCCGGAGGATCTGTCCACGGTCGTGGTGACCCACATTCACCTCGATCATGCCGGTGGAGTGGGCGACATCGCTGAGTTCTTCCCATCCGCACAGATCGTCGTACACGAGAAGGGCGCCCGCCATCTGGCCGATCCGTCCCGGTTGATGGCCAGCGCCAGAATGGTCTGGGGTGACCGGCTCGACACGCTCTTCGGTGAGCTGTCCCCGACCGACGCGGAACGCATCATCGCCCTCGGCGACACCGGCGCCATCGACCTGGGCAACGGGCGTACGTTGAGCAGCCATTACTCACCAGGTCACGCCAAGCACCACGTCGGACTGATCGATTCCGCCACCGGTGATCTGTACGTTGGCGACGCGGCTGGGGTCTATCTGCCCGAGACCGGCGATCTGCGTCCCGCGACCCCTCCGCCGGACTTCGACCTGCAGACGGCGCTCGACTCGATCGCGTTGTTCGGGGCGCTTGGACCGCAGCGGTTGCTGTTCAGCCATTATGGGCCGGTCGACGCCGTTCAGGAGACGCTCGAACGATCTGCGGAGGAGCTGCGCATCTGGGTGGATCTCACCCGGCAGGCCCATTCTGAGGGCATGGATCTGGACCATGCCATCGCCATGGTCAGGGACCGGACGAAGGAGCGTTACAGCGCGCTGAAGTCCGATGATGCGACGGCTGAGCAGTTCGAGTTGTTGAGCGGTGCACCGTCGAACGTCGCGGGAATCCTCCACTGGCTCAACCGCGTCTCACCGTAAGTTCGTACTGGGTGCATGCCTGGGCTTATACGTTGCCCGGCGCAGTCGGCTTCGGTCCCGGCACGGGGGTCACCGTCTCGCCTGTGCGCCCCTTGCTGTGCTGCCCGCCTTAGGCCGCCGC
This sequence comes from Nonomuraea rosea, assembly GCF_039539705.1. Classification (NCBI taxonomy): domain Bacteria; kingdom Bacillati; phylum Actinomycetota; class Actinomycetes; order Streptosporangiales; family Streptosporangiaceae; genus Nonomuraea; species Nonomuraea rosea. The sequence continues at coordinate 131,140 of NZ_BAABDQ010000040.1, forward strand.
CCTACCCCGGCTGCCGGCAAATGCTGTTTCACTCAGTTGCCGGGGCATCGTGCACCCGGATCACCGTGGGTATCGAGCCGGCGCTCCGCCGTACCGGATCATCCCGGTACGGCGGAGCGTGGCGTCAGTTGTCCGTCTTGGACTGGTCCCTGGTCGGTTCGTCGGACTCGTCCGAGGTGTCGCCGAAGTTGGGCTCGATGAACGCCGGGGTGATGCTTGGCAGGTCGGCCTGTTCCGGCGTCCCTGACGTCGGCCGCTGACTGGCGGAGGCGTCCGGAACGTCGGCCGAGTCCGCTTGGGCCGCACGCACGGCGTCCGCGGGACGGGACTCGTCCGGCTTCGCGGCCAGCAGGTCACCGGCTTCGGCGAGAGCCGCAGCGTCAGCCGCTTCCTCGTCCTCTTCGTCCTCGTCGTCCTCGTCGAGGTCGTCCACGTCGTCGGCGTCGTCCTCGGAATCCTCGAAGTCTTCCTCGTCATCCGATTCGTCGGAGTCTTCGGAGTCTTCGGAATCCGCGGAGTCGACGTAGTCGTCCAGGTCCTCGGAGTCGTCGGAGCCCTCGGAGTCATCCGCGTCGTCCACGTCTTCCGTGTCTTCCGCGTCGTCCGAGTCTGCGGAATCGGCGGAGCCCTTAGAGTCGACGTAGTCGCCCAGGTCCTCAGCGTCCTCCGACTCGTCGGAGCCCTCCAGGTCCTCGGAATCCTCGTACTCGGAGTCCTCCTCGACGTCCTCGATGACGGCTCCGGTCAGCTCGGCGTACCGCTCCGCGGCATCCGTCTCTCCATCGTCGTCGAACGCCATAGCCCGCCCGAACCAGTCGGTGGCCGCGTCCTCGTGCCCGGCATCGGCAAGGGCATCCGCATATGCGAACGCGAGCCGTGCCGACCAGGGCCGTGGCTGCGGGTCACGCAGCTCGGGTAGGCGCTGGAGGGTGATTACGGCGGCGTCCTTCTGCCCAAGGTCGCGGCGGGCGCCGGACTCGACGATGGTCAGCTCGATGCGGCCGGCCCTGTCGAGGCGCTCGGCTTCCGGCGAACGTACAAGGTCGATGGCCCGCTCCGGACGGCCGAGACCGCGCTCGCAGTCGGCCATGATCGGCAGGTACGCCTCCGAACCCGTCATCCTCCTAGCAGCCCGCAGGTCGCTCAGCGCCTCGGAGAAGTGCCCGGCATGGTAGGCGACGATGCCCGCGGCCTCGCGTACGACACCGATGCGTGCCGCGAACCTGCGTGCCACCTTCGTGTGCTCGTGCGCCTGCTCGGGGTTGTCGTCCTCGAGCGCTCGCTCGGCGGCCACAAGGTGCCGGCCCACCAGCTCGGCGAGGTCGCCGGGGAGGGAACGCAACTCCTCGCGCACCTCCTTGTCGAGCTCGTCCGCAGTGATGTCGTCCGCGACCTCAGGTAGCCGCTCGCGCTGCGGGGCCTCGTCCGTACGGTCGGATCGGCCGTAACGAGCACGAGTGCCCGCCGAGGAACGCTCATCGCGGTCGTCACGCGAGAACGGCCGGGAATCACGCTGCCCGTCCTCGCGACGGGGCCCACGGTCACCGGAGCCTCGCTCACCACGATCGCCATAGCTCCGCTCGGGACGGTCACCCGAGCCGCCCTCACGACGCGGCCCGCGGTCGTCGCGGAACCCACCCTCGCGACGGGGACCCCTGTCCCCGGTCCCACCTTCACGGCGCGGCCCCGAACCGCCTTCACGACCAGCACCGAAGCCACCTTCACGACGCGGTCCGCGGTCGCCGTAACCGCCCTCGCGGCGGGGACCACGGTCACCACCCTCGCGACTCGGCCCGGAAGCACCTTCACGACGGTCGCCGAAGCCACCCTCGCGACGCGGCCCCGAGGCACCTTCACGACGGTCTCCGAAGCCACCTTCGCGACGAGGCGCAGGACCACGATCGTCCCGGTCCCGGAACGGACGGCGCTCCTCACCCTCGCGACGTGGCCCGCGGTCGTCGCGGAACCCACCCTCGCGACGGGGACCCCTGTCGCCGGTCCCACCCTCACGGCGCGGCCCCGAACCACCCTCACGACCAGCACCGAAGCCACCCTCGCGACGAGGACCGCGATCACCGTAACCGCCCTCACGACGCGGGCCACGGTCACCACCGTAACCACCCTCGCGACGGGGCCCACGGTCACCGGAGCCTCGCTCACCACGATCGCCATAGCTCCGCTCGGGACGATCACCCGAGCCGCCCTCACGACGCGGCCCACGATCGTCGCGGAACCCACCCTCGCGACGGGGACCCCTGTCCCCGGTCCCACCCTCACGGCGCGGCCCCGAACCACCCTCACGACCAGCACCGAAGCCACCCTCACGACGAGGACCGCGATCACCGAAGCCACCTTCACGACGCGGTCCGCGATCACCGTAACCGCCCTCGCGGCGGGGACCACGGTCACCACCCTCGCGACTCGGCCCGGAAGCACCTTCACGACGGTCGCCGAAGCCACCTTCGCGACGAGGCGCAGGACCACGATCGTCCCGGTCCCGGAACGGACGGCGCTCCTCACCCTCGCGACGCGGCCCGCGGTCGTCACGGAACCCACCCTCGCGACGGGGACCCCTGTCGCCGGTCCCACCCTCACGGCGCGGCCCCGAACCACCCTCACGACCAGCACCGAAGCCACCCTCGCGACGAGGACCGCGATCACCGTAACCGCCCTCACGACGCGGCCCACGGTCACCACCGTAACCACCCTCGCGACGCGGCCCCGAAGCACCCTCACGACGGTCGCCGAAGCCACCCTCACGACGAGGAGCAGGACCACGATCGTCCCTGTCCCGATAGGCAGGCCGGTCGCCACCGCGCGGCCCTCGGTCGTCTCCCTCACGCCTGGAAGGAGCGCTATCCCGGTATCCACCCTCACGGCGGGGGCCACGGTCGCCATAACGGCTCTCGCCGCGATCGCCGGAACTGCCTTCACGGCGCGGGCCACGATCATCGCGATCGCGGAACGGACGACGCTCCTCACCCTCGCGACGCGGTCCGCGGTCCTCACGAGGACCCTCGTCCCGCTGTGGCCGGCTGTCCCCGCGACTGGAGGAGGCCGACCTGTCGCCAGAACGGAACGGACGGTCCCCACCGGAGTCTCGCCCTCGCGAGCCGTGGCCGCTGCTACCGCCACCTCCGCCGGAGCGCCTGTCCCCGTAGTCGCCGCGCCCGCGCTGTCCGCCGTCCGATCCGTTATCTCTGTTCACTTCTGGTCCATTTCGTTGGCTCACCCAGCGGACTCACAACGCGGCCCACCGCGGCTGGTCGCCGCCCGCACCGCGGGCCTTACGCGACGAAGGCCACCCGTGGGGGTGGCCCGCTCCCTCCAGCCTAGCAAGCCGCGGAACGTCCACGAGCCTGACGCGACGCCACATATTGGGTGGCCCGATAACGCGCCACCCGTGAGACTCCTCACCATGTCACTTCGCTTCCATGAAATAGCCGAGTCGCGCCACCGGATTCTGAACCCGCTGACGGACGACAAGCTCGACCTCCTGGGCGTGATCTGCCGCATTCCCGCTGGTGCCCGGCAGTTGGACCTCGCTTGCGGCAAAGGTGAGATGCTTTCCAGATGGGCAGCCGATTACGGCCTGCGAGGCGTCGGCGTGGACATCAGCAAAGTCTTTCTGAACGACGCCAGATCTCGTGCAGAAAACCTCGGTGTAGCGGACAGGGTCGATTTCATAGAAGCGGACGCCGGCACCTACAAAGACACTTCCGAGCCGTACGACATCGTCTCCTGTATTGGCGCGACCTGGATCGGCGGCGGCCTGCAGGGCACCCTGTCGCTCCTGCGCCCGCAGCTACGCCCCGAGGGCATCGCCCTGGTGGGCGAGTGCTACTGGGCTTCCCCGCCCCCGCCGGAGGCCAGTGCAGCCCTCGGCATGTCGGAGGAGGTCACTTCACTGGCCGGTACGGCCGAGAGCATCGAAGCGGCCGGGTTCGAGCTCCTGGAGATGGTCATGGCCAACCAGGACAGCTGGGACAGGTACGTCGCCAGCCAGTGGTGGACCATCAGCGACTGGCTCCGCGACAACCCGGCGGATCCCGATGCCTCGGCCATGCGTGGTTTCCTCGCCCAGAGCCGCCGCGCACATCTGGAGTACGGCCGCCGGTATCTGGGCTGGGGCGTGTTCGTCGTCCGCCCTGTGACGTCGGGGCGCCGGACGCTGTTTGAGCCTGTGGACGCGCGGAAACGCCGCCAAAACCGACGGCAGAAAGCAAAAAAGCCCCCGACCGTGCTGGTCGGGGGCTTTTTCGTATCAAAGATTGTCCGGCGGTGACCTACTCTCCCACACCCTCCCGAGTGCAGTACCATCGGCGCTGGGAAGCTTAACTTCCGGGTTCGGAATGTAACCGGGTGTTTCCTTCCCGCCATAACCGCCGTAACTCTATGAAACTGACAAGCGAACTGCTTGTTGTTTCAGAATTGCATAGTGGACGCGAGCAAGAGTATTTCTTTGGTGTGGCGCGGCTCCGGACCCGGCGAAGAGTAACAGAGCGCAGCACACACCAAAGCAATATGCTTTGTGGTCAAGTCCTCGGCCTATTAGTACCGGTCAGCTCCACACGTTACCGTGCTTCCACCTCCGGCCTATCAACCCGGTCGTCTACCGGGAGCCTTACCCACTCTCATGGTGGGAGACCT
>NZ_BAABDQ010000041.1:0-128343 GCF_039539705.1 Nonomuraea rosea
AGGAAGGTGGTCTACGGTCACGCATCCGCGATCCGCGCACCACCGCCGTCCGACACGGCGGTTGCGCACAACGGTAAGCCGGCCGATGGCCGGTAGATGGTGTTGAACTCTTCGGGGCCCCGGCGCACAGGCGCCGGGGCCCCCTGTGCGCGTTACCGGGAAAGGAACATATGGATCAACGTCGCTCGGCTGCCGAGGGTGACACGCTCGCCCACGGCAGGATCACGGATGAGGCCGAACGCACGGCCGAAGATCGGTTCGACGATGAGGACTACCCCGCCTACAGCATGGGCACGGCCGCCGAGATGCTCGGCGTCACCGCCACGTTCCTGCGGGCTTTGGGCGCCGCCCACCTGATCGAGCCGAAACGCTCGGGCGGCGGTCACCGCCGCTACTCCCGCTACCAGCTGCGCCTGGCAGCCAGAGCCCGGGAACTGGTCGACCAGGGCACTCCCGTGGAATCCGCCTGCCGCATCATCATCCTGGAAGACCAGCTCGCCGAGGCGCTGCGCATCAACGCCGCCTACGAACGCGAGCACGGACGCGAACGCACGGCCGGAAACTGACACGGCGGCTTCGTTACCCGGCGGCCTGGTCGACGAGCTCCCGGGCCCGCCCTGACCAGGCCACACCACATCCACTCATCGGCGGCGGCGCGCCCCGGGCTCACGAGCCTACGGGGAGACGGCTTCGCCGGCGGCGATGCCGCTGACCGGGGTGATGCCATCCGGCCGGCCCAACTGCGGACGGCGCTCATGGCCGGGGTCGGCACGTCGGCGGAATGCGGTCGTGATCGTGTCGCAGAAGATGGCTCACCCTGCCGTCGTGAAGAAAGCGGGGTTGCTGCACCGGTGTCGGCGATCAGGCCGGGCCTTGGTTGGCGCGGGAGATTCCAGCGGTTTTTGCGTCGTTCCTTCAGCGAGCCCGGCTCGACGTTAGGCTACGGAGCGAGTCTGCACCTTCACTGAAGGTGCAGATGCGAAGTATTTCGGTGTTTATCGCATTTCGCGATTCCTCCGTGGCGCCCAGACCCAGCGGCACGTCGGTCTCGGTCGGCTAAGCGTGGTCGAAGTCCTTGAAACGAGGCTTCGACCTCCCTGCAGTCGGCAGAGTGTCATGACGCGGCGAGGGCAGGGATTCGGATCATGGACGCACTGCGACTGTCGACCGTGCGGTGTGACGGCACGGTGACGGTGACCGTAGCGGGGGAGCTCGACATCGCCACGACCGGCCATCTGCGTGCGCACGTCGCGCACGCTCTTGCCAACGGTCGTTGGTCGCGGCTCGTCCTCGACGTCAGTGGCGTGTCATTCATCGGTGCTGACGGGTTGGGAGTCATGATCGCGCTTCAGCGCCTTGCCCACAGCCAGCACACGGCGCTGTACCTTGCCGGAGTCACGCCCAACCTGCTTCGGCTCTTGAAGATCACCCATTTGGAGGGGCACTTCAGATGTGCCGGGCCCTGAGCACGTCCGCCGGCGCTCGGAGGGTACGGGGCCGGGCAGAAGGGAAGGCGGTCCGGAGCGCCAGGCCCACCACTCCCTGGACGGCTTCAACGGTTCCGTGCGGTGGGTGAAGGGCCCGAGTCACGCCGTGGCGCCGGGTGGGGTTCGGGCCGGTGCCGGCTCGGTGATCTGAAGTTCGTTCTCGACGACCGCGTGCGCGACCTCGGTGAGCTTGCTGTTGGTGCGCCGGGCATGGCCGCGCAGGACCGTGAAGGCCTGGTCGACCGAGATGCCGAGCTGCTGAGCCAGGGCGCCCTTGGCCTGTTCGATGAGGATCCGGCTGTTCAGCGCGCCATGCAGCTGGTCGGTGATCTCCTCCCCTCGTCGCACGACGCGCTCGTGCAGGATGCCGATGGTGGCAACGTCGGCCAGGGCCTGGCCGAGCTCGATGTCTTCGGAACTCAGGGGCCCGGGTTCGGCGCTGAACAGATTCACCGCGCCCACGATCTCCTCACGCAACCGCATCGGCAGCGCGTGCACCGCCCGGTAGCCGGTGGCCACGGCGGCAGAGGCGAACAGCGGCCACCTGCCCTCGGCCTGGCTGAGGTCCTCGCAGTGCACGCTGTCCCCGGATCGGCAGCTGTCCAGGCAGGGCCCCTGGGCGTTCTGCAACTGGAACAGCTCCAGCAGCCGGGTCTGTTCGCTGGAGGCGGCCAGCAGGTTCAAGGTGCCGTGGTGGTCAGCGACCAGGACTCCGCACGCGGTCACTGCGAGCAGCTCGACGATGCGGTGAGCGAGCAAGTCGAGGAAGTCGATGACGTCGTAGTCGGTGACCAGCGTGTCGGCCAGGTCCACGAACGTCTGCCGGGCGAGCTGGTTCTGCGAGATGTTCATTCCGCTCCCTCCTTTCCTGTCATGTCGGTCTCGGGCGGGCGAGCAACTCCGGGCTGAGCGCCGTCGACGTCCTCGATGACCTCCCCGTTGCCGGGATCGAACCGCAACCGCCGGGCCACGATCGCGGCCGACACCTCCACCAGCCGTCTTTCCTGAGCGTAGGCGTAGGCCCGCAGCCGGGCCAGCGCGTCGGTCACCTTGACGCCCAACTGGACGCTCACCATGCCGGCCGCCTGATGGACACCCGCACGCCGCTCCGTGAACTCCTCATCAAGAAACCTGTCCAAGCCGGGACTGATACCACCGCGATGATCGAGCATCAACACCAGCAGCGCATCGGCGTGCGCCAAGACGTCCAGCAGCTGTGCATGCGACAGCGGGCCGGGCTGCTCGCGGTACAGATCCAGCGCGCCGAACCGGACCGCACCCGCGCCGACGGGAATCGAGAACACCCCATGCACCCCCAAGGCGACGGCGGCCGGGGCGAATATCGGCCACCGCCGCTCACTGCCGGCCGATGTCAGGTCGGCGGCCAGCACCGTTGCGTTCCCGGTCATGGCGTCCATGCACGGTCCTTCACCCAGGGTGAACTGCAGCTCGCCCAGCTCGCCGCTGCGCGCGTCGGTGGCGAAGACCGGCTCACGGAGCTTGCCGCCACGGCCCATCGACAGACCCGCTCCAGCCGCGCCCACGTCCTCCGCGCACGCGATACAGGCGTGCGCGGCCGACACCGGCCGGCCCTCAGCCCGGGCGCAGTCACCGATCCGCGACCACACCCGCGCCATCCGGGCCTCACCCGCCACGCTCGTCTGCCTTCGATGAGCGATCCATCACGACTCGCCTCCACCCTTCGGCCCCCGCGCCTCCCAGCCAAGCAGACCAGCACCCGCAGACTAGGCCCACCGGCCCGCGTTCGCCGGACTATCGGCCCTTTCGAGCGCCCGGTCGCCACCACCCCGGCACCAGGTGGGACGGCGCTCCAGCATTCGCTGTCCCACGGCCGGGGGAGTTGGCTCCGGACGGGTCGGTGCTCAGCCGAGCATGAGCCGGTGGCCGTCTCTGCGCAGTGTGCTCAGCGCTTCGTCGCAGTGCTCAGGGCCCCTCGTTTCCAGCTGGAGCAAAACCTCTACCTCGTCTACGCGCAGGCTTGATCCGAACCGTTCGTGCACGATGTCCAGCACGTTCACCCGGAGGGCACCGAGATCGGCGAGCAACTTCGCCAGCGCTCCGGGGCTGTCTGGGAGCAGCACCCGGACGGCCAGGTAGCGCCCCGCGGCGGCCAGGCCGTGACGGAGCACGCGCGCCAGCAGCACGGGATCGATGTTGCCGCCGGACAGCACCGCGACCACCGGCGGTTCAAAGGCCTGTGGATGGGCCAGGAGCGCGGCCACTCCGACGGCTCCGGCCGGTTCGACGACCTGTTTGGCGCGTTCAAGGCACAGGACGAGTGCCTTGGAGATCTCCTCCTCGGTCACTGTGACCACCTTGTCGACGAGATAGTGGATCAACTCGAAGGGCAGCTCGCCCGGACGTCCGACCGCGATGCCGTCGGCCATCGTCGAGAACGGCTCGACCAGCACCGGATGTCCTGCCGCCAGCGAGGCGGGGTAGGCCGCCGCCCGGTCGGCCTGCACGCCGACGATTCTGACGCCAGGCCGCAAGGATTTGACCGCAAGGGCGAGCCCGGCCGCCAAGCCTCCCCCGCCGATGGGAACAACGATCGTCGCAGTGTCCGGGAGCTGTTCGAGAATCTCCAGCCCGATCGTGCCCTGCCCGGCGACCACGTCCGCATGGTCGAACGGATGGATGATCACCGCCCCGGTCTGCTCCGCATGCTCCTTCGCCCGGGCGAGGGCCTCATCTACGGTACGGCCGGCGAAGATGACATCCGCGCCATAGCCCAAGGTCGCCTCCACCTTCGGCAATGCCGCCCCCTCGGGCATGAAGACCGTCGCCTTGGTCCCGAGGAGTCGTGCACTCAGCGCCACCCCTTGGGCGTGGTTGCCGGCGCTGGCCGCCACCACACCGCTGGCCCGTTCCTCGTCGCTGAGCCGGGCGATCCTGACATAGGCCCCGCGTACCTTGAACGACCCGGCCCGTTGCACATTTTCGCACTTGAGGTGCACCGGTCCGCCGACCGCTTCGGAAAGCACCCGCGAGGCCAGCACGGGCGTGTGGACTACCACATCGGCGAGAAGTTCTCGCGCGGCGACGACAGCGTCATAGGTCACCTGCGGGGAGCTCATTCCAGAGAGTCTCCCACCAAGGTCGCCCGGTGTGCGTGGTGATCGGCCAGGGCTCCTCACGGTGTCGTCATTCAGTGCGAGTCAGTGGCTCCTCTGCCCGCGCCTCGATGCCATGAGCAGCAAGGGAAGAGCACGCCGCAGGTCAGTAGCGGTGCGGTCCGATGTGCCCCTCGAACAACAGGCACGGCGCCGGCTCTTCTCCGTAGGGGGAGCGCGGGTCGGGATCGGGGTCAGCGCGCTCGGCCGGGCACGGCGGCAGCGTGACGAGATCGCGGGCGCGGATGTCCCAGCGGATCCAGATGAACCGGTCGGGTCCGGGCAGCAACTGGACGTGTGCCGCGTGGGCGCCCGCATGGCCGGGCTGCAGCTCGCACCCGTAGACGGCCTTGCGCTCGTGCCGGCCGCCCTCGGCCAGCGGAGCCCACTCGGCGTCGGTGAGCACGTTGTAGTGCGGGCAGTCCTGCTCACCGGTGTGCCGTTGCAGTCCGGTGGCGAGCGCGGCTGCCAGCCCCGCCGCGGTGAAAACCTGATGGACGGCATTGTGGACCAGCTCGACGTCGTCGTCGCTCAGCTCCGCCGCACCGAGTTGGTCGGCCAGCAGCCGTACGTGGGTGGCGAAGTGCCGACATGCGTCGACAAGCGCGGTCACCGGAACCACCGCGTCGTGCGGCGGGTCGGTCGGCGCGTCTTGATGGGTCACAACGGACACGCTACGCCGCCCTCCAGCCACGCGCATGGCGGCGGGCCATACCGCCAGAGCGTGTCGCCGCACTGTGCGGGCGGTGACCGGGCGCGAGCGGATCGTCGGCACGCTGATCGCCTATCCGCCTTTGAACGGGCTGACCCGGCGGGAGTGCGGCCGTCGGTGTGCAGATGGTGGGCGGTCGGATCCCCCGCGGCGATCTGGTCGCCGTGTTCGTACAGACCGCAGCAAGGCTCGGTCGACGATCAGGTCGTGGCCGGCGGCGTTTCCGTCCGGATCCGAGCCTGGCGACCAGGGTCCCTGATCCCCCAGCTCCCGCCATCGGGTGTTCGGCAGTTATCGGTTTTGTCGATGAATTGTTCGCATATCGCCTGTTTACCTCCGGTACGGGCGAGCGTTGGGTCAAAGGGCAGGCGTTTCGACCAGCGGTGCCCGCAGGATCCGCACCGAACGGCGGCCGTGGGACGACCACGCGGTGAGCGAAATCGCCTGATCACCGTCGCCATCCCCGGAGGGGCACTGAACTCGCCACAAGCACACGCCCGATCCCCGGTGCACCGGCCGGCACGGCCACGGCCACGGCCACGGCCACGGCCACGGCCACGGCCACGGCCACGAAAGGACATTGACATGGCGACCGACGTGCACATTCCGGCGATCGAACGAGGGCCGATGGACTCGATGAGGAGGACCGCACTCATCGCGGGAGTGCTCTACTTGATCACCATTGTCACCTCGATCCCCGCGCTCGCCCTCTACGGCCCGGTGCTGAACGACCCGAACTACATCGTCGGCCCCGGGCCGGACACCGGCGTGCTGTGGGGCGGGTTCCTGGAAGTCATCTGCGTCCTTGCCTGCATCGGCACCGCAGTCGTCCTGTTTCCTGTGGTCAAGCGGCAGAACGAGGCCGCCGCGCTCGGTTTCGTCGCCGCTCGCGTCCTGGAGGCCGCCATCATCGTCGTCGGCATCATCAGCCTCTTGACCGTCGTCACCCTGCGGCAGGCCGCAACTGCCGGAGCCGATGGGGACTCGCTCGTCACCATCGGCACCGCGCTCGTCGCGATCCACAACTGGACGTTTCTTCTCGGGCCCGGCTTCATCCCGGCCGTGAACGCCTGGTTGCTGGGCTACCTGTTGTACCGGTCCCGGCTCGTGCCGCGCGTCATTCCCGTGCTGGGCCTCATCGGAGCGCCTCTGCTCTTCCTTTCCGCGACCGCTGTGCTGTTCGGCCTCTACGCCCAGGTCTCCGTGCCGTCGGCCATGTCGGCCGTTCCGATATTCCTGTGGGAGGGATCGCTCGGCCTCTGGCTGGTCGTCAGAGGGTTCAAGCCCTCCCCTCTCACCGCCGCAGCGGTCGCGCCAGGCGCGCGCTGACCCGCAGACCACCGCAGGGAAGACACCCCAACAGGCGCGGGGAAGGGCCGTCCGGATAGCCGCGACCTCGATCGCCTCGCCCGAGGTCGCGCTCCAAGATCCTGACTAGCAGGGAGAGAGCTGTGAAGACCGTCTTTCACCCCGCGCCCGCACCGGGCGTGAGCCACACCGACTGGTCGACGCGTACGGCCAGCCTGACCGCGGGAATCGCCCTGCTGCTGATGACCGTCCTGGCGGTCTTCGCCAACTTCGTGGCCATCGACGCTCTCGTCACGCCGGGGGACGCTGCCCAGACGGCCGGCGACATCACCGGCTCCGAGCCGCTGTTCCGCTGGGGCGTCGCCGCTTTCGTCCTGGTGGCCGTCCTCGATGTCGTCGTGGCCGGCGCGCTGCGCACCCTCTTCGAGCCCGTGCATCGAAGCCTTTCGGCGATGGCCGCGTGGTTCAGAATCACGTACGCGGCCGTCCTGCTGGTGGCAGCCGCCCAACTCGTGATCGCGCTCGATCTGCTCGACGAGCCCGAACAGGTCCTGCGCGCCGCGGGAGCGTTCACCACCATCTGGCATATCGGCCTCGTCTTCTTCTCCTTCCACCTGCTGCTGATCGGCTATCTGGCGTATCGCTCCGGCTTCATGCCGCGCGTGATCGGCATCCTGCTGATGATCGCCGGGCTCGGGTACCTCGCCGACGGGCTCGGCCTGATGCTGGTCGCGGGCTACGCGCTCGACATCGCTGTGTTCACCTTCGCCGGTGAAGTGGTGCTGATCTTCTGGCTGCTCATCAGCGGCCGTCAGGCGTCTCAGCCGGCGCGGGTCAGCGCGGCGTGGCCAACCAGCACGTAGCCCACATCGTTGCGCACTTTTCGGTCACTTCTTGCTAGAGGCTTACCGTCTCGCAACGCCAACCCCGACTACTGACCGCAGCTGATTTCGAGAAGATGTGAGGGAAGACATGGAAACAGGACACAACCAAGGCGCCGGTCGCCCTGCCCGGAAAAAGGTCTGCATCGTCGGGGCCTCTGGGAAGCTCGGGCAGTACATGGTGCGGCACGCGCTGGATCGGGGTTACGAGGTAGCCGGCGTGTGCCGAGAGGCGAGCGTGCCCAAACTCGACGCGTTCAAGGGACGCATCACCCTCTTCCCGGGAGCGACCGACGATCGCCGCGTCATCGAGCGGGCAGTCGACGGCTGCGATGGAGTGCTGACCGTGCTGGTCCCGCGCGGGGTCCACGGCTACGCGTCGAAAACGGCCCAGGCGGTGCTCGACAAGGCACAACCTGGCGCACGCCTGCTGTTCTCCTGCGGCTGGCACATCACGCTCGACGGCCTGGACGTGTACTCGTGGAAGATCAAGACACTGGTCAAGGTCGCCGGCCCGCTCGCGCGGCTGGCTCGCTTCGCCGACCTCGACGACCAGGTGGAAGCCTGCCGGCGGGTGTTCGCCAGCGACACACGATGGACCGTCGTTCGCGGCAGTGACCTGGAGGAAGGCGACAGCCAGGGTCTGCCCGTATGGAGCCGGCACGTCGGCGACCCCATCCTCAAGAGCAACCTCACCCGCCGCATCGACTTCGCCTTGTTCATGGTCGAGGCCCTCAACAACGACGAACTCGTTCATAGGGCACCGGCGATAGTCGGCGGCCAGACCCCCTCGGCACTTGCCTGCGCCTCCGCCGCCCCGGCACCGTGATCCCCGCAGGCCGCGCACCTACCCAGGCCGGCGAGGATGCGGAGCGGGCCGCCCTGGTCGGCCGCGAGCTGCGGAGTACGAGCGGCGGGCTCCGGAGAGCCCGCCGCCGCCTGCTGGATCAGCTGATTGAGAATTCGTTGCTGCGTGCGGTGGATACGCTGCCGTCGCCCATGCGTAGCACGCAGACGAACTCCTACAGACCGTTGGCCTGGAAGTCGGCGGCGTCGATCGCGTGGGCCGACTGCTTGACGTAGCCGTTGTTGCCCGCCTGCGGGCCCACCGAGCTCCAGCCGTCGCCGGGGACTCCGGCCTGCTCGTTGATTCCGGCGGGTCCGAGTCATCCGCCGGTGTGGATGAGGTCTCCGGCACCACGGGTGCGGAGGGCACCCTGTTGTGGATCGCCTTCCGGTTGCCGTCCCGACACCCGCACCGGGGTCCGACGGGTGTCAGGATCCGGGCGGAAACTGCTCGGCAGGTGCCGGCGACTCATGGGCGGAGTCCCCTGCCGGCAGGTCGGTGGTGCGCGTCACCACTGATCGGGCCAGGTCGGTGAGGTTCTGGTGGTGGTTGCGGGCGTGGCGGCGTAGCAGGGTGAATGCCTGGTCGATGGGTAGGGCGTGCCGTTCGCTGAGCATGCCCTTGGCCTGTTCGATGACCACCCGGCTGGACAGGGCGCGATGCAGTTGCTCCGACAGCACCTGGCTCTCACGGATGGCCCGTTCTTGCAGCAGGCCGATGGTGGCGATATCGGCCATCGCCTGAGCCAGCCCGGCGGTGCCCGCATCCAGCTCGCCCGGCTGCAGCCGGAACAGGTTCATCGCACCGATGATCTGGTCGCGCAGGCGCATCGGCAGCGCGCTGACCGCGCGGAACCCCGCCATCCGGGCCTGCTCGGCGAACCGCGGCCAGGCGCCGGCCTGTGAGCCGGTCAGGTCGGCGCAGTGCACCGGCCGGCCCGAGCGGAAGCAGACCAGGCAGGGGCCTTGGTCGTTCTGCAGCTGGAACAGCTCCAGCAGCCGGGTCTGCTCGCTGGAGGCGGCCATCAGCTGCAGACGGCCGCGCTGGTCGGTGACCAGCAGGCCGACGGCGTCCACATCGAGCAGGTCCACACACTGCTCGGCCAGACCGTGCATGAAGTCAATGATGTCGAACCCGGTCACCAGCGTGTCAGCCAGCCCGATGAACGCCTCGGCCACCTGTCGTTCCGGGCCGCGGGGCGGGAAAGTCTCCACCTTCGGCAGCCTACGCCCGCCCGCCCCGCCCAGGCAGAGGAGAACCAGCCGGCCCGGGAGAACTGGCCGGCCCGGTCAGGTCTCATGGCCGGAGAAGCGCAGCGTATGCCCCACCACTCGCCGCGCCACCTCCGACAGTGGTTCATCGGCGGCCAGCGCCCACGCGCGCAGCCGCAGCAACGCCTCCTCCACCGAACAGCCGATCTGCACCGCCACGATCCCGCTGGCCTGGTGGATCTCCGGCCCCAACGCCAGCGCCCCGACCGGTATCGCCTCGCCGTCACCGTCGACCATGACCATGTTCAGCAGCAACAACAAGGCCGCGTCGGCGAAATGCCGCGCCTGCGCCTGCTCGGCCTCGCTCAACCACCGCGGACGATCATGGCACAACACCAGTACCCCCACGCTGACCGGACCGGCCAGCAGCGGGAAGGCGAACACCGCCCGTACCCGGGCCGCCTGCGACAGCGCGGTGAACAACGGCCAGCGCTCCTGCTGCGCACGCCCGCACAGATCGCTGACCAGCACCGCCACGCGGCCGTTGACCGTGTCCACGCACGGCCCGTCCCCGCTGGTCAGCTCCGCCTCCAGCAGGTCACGACCCAGCGTGCCGACCACGTGCAACGGCATCAGCCGTAGCCCGGAAGCATCGCTGATCACCGACAACCCGCCCCCGCTCAGCCGCAGTGCGTCCACGCACGCCGTGCACACGTCCTGCACCCCGACCGGCGCACCCCGCCCCGCAGCGCCGCCGATCAGCTCCCAGACGCGCAGCGCTTCATCGTCCACCCGCCTGACCGCCCGCCCCGCATCCGAAGGACACGTAACCTTCACCGTACGCTCACCACCCGGCGCAAAAACAAGACGACCGAGCTCGGCTCCGCGGAGTCTCATTTCTGGCCGCCATCGTCGACAACGCCACACGACTCCCCCGGCGGCTCAATAGCTGTCACACCTCTCGCGACGTCCAGCGGCGGTCATATTCCCCGGTCATCAGTTGTGGTGATGGCTCCTTGCTGAATCGGCTGTTTCCGTCCAGCTCGCCGTGGCGTTGGCTCGGAACGAACGAGCATGGGGATTCATCGGCTATGGTCTGCCGGTCATAGCCGTCTGGCCACCATCCTCGCGGAGCCTTCCGGCAGAACACGACCCAAAGGAGTGATGGCACCGATGCTAGAAGACGGTCATGTTCCTGGACGTATGACCGCAAGCTCCATTTCGTGAGGATAGCGTTACTGGGACCGGTCGCCTGGCGTACGCCACCCCACCATTACGGCCCCTGGGAGCAGGTCACGAGCCTGCTCGCCGAAGGACTCACCGCCGCCGGTATCGATGTGACGCTGTTCGCCACACTGGACTCCATCACTTCCGGATCGCTGGACGGAGTGTGCCCGCGCGGGTACGCCGACGATCCATCGCTCGACGGGCGGGTGTGGGAGGCGATGCATGTCGCGCACGCGTTGAGCCGTTCCGGTGAGTTCGATCTCGTTCACAACCATCTCGACTGGCTGCCACTGGCCTTCGCCGATCATTGCCGGGCCCCGTTGCTCACCACGGTTCACGGCTTCTCCGGAATGGGAATCCTGCCTGCCTACACTCATGCCCGGTCCGCCTACGTGTCCATCTCGGACGCGGACCGTGCGCCGGAACTGGACTACGTCGCCACGGTGCACCACGGCATCGATCTCGACGCGTTTCCCTTCGACCCGGTGGGCGGCGGACGGCTGGTCGCGTTCGGCCGCGTTCATCCCGACAAGGGAACGCACACGGCCATCGAGATCGCTCGGCGGGCCGGCATGCCGCTGACCATCTGCGGGATCGTCCAGGACGAGCGGTACTTCGAGGAAGAGGTCGCTCCGAAGGTCGACGGGGAGCAGGTCAGGTTCCTCGGGTCGGTGGGACCCGGGCGCCGGGGTGAGATCCTCGGCGGCAGCGCCGCCCTGCTGCATCCCATCGCGTTCGACGAGCCCTTCGGCCTGTCGGTGATCGAGGCAATGGCCTGCGGCACACCGGTCGTCGCCTACCGGCGCGGATCCATGGCCGAAGTCGTGGACCAGGGACTGACGGGCTTCCTGGTGGACTCCCTCGACGAGGCGGTCAACGCGCTGACGCGCATCTCGACGGTCGATCGCGCGGCCTGCCGCGCCCACGCCGAACGCAGGTTCAGCGCAGATCGGATGGTGGCAAGTTACTTACGCATCTACCGCGAAATATTGGAACAAGTTAGCGACTGATAATGCCAGGTGGACGCAGACCACGCCATCGGCTGAGGGTCGCGACAGCCGGGCCCCTAATGAGGGCGGGCCCCCGTGAAGACCCCGGGTTCCACCGCACAGGCAGTCGGGATAGCCGTCTTCACCGAACGAGCCGCATCGGCCTCCATTCCGGTGCGGCCGAGTGTCCGAAAGGCATGGCGGTTGGCCCTCACCTACGGCTTTCTCAGCGCCCGCCCGCCCTCCCAGTGCGGGCTCGCGACCTTCAACTCCGCCCTGGCCGCCCATCTCACCAAGGGCGACGCCTTCGGCGGCATCGTCCGGGTCACCGCGGAAGGCGGAAAGATCATGAAATCCGTCGATTACTCGAAACTGGAGAAGCTCCTCCGAGAGCCCGCCCGCGAGGAGGGCAGCTAGAGGCGAGGCCTGACAGGTCGCTGTCAGGCTTCCTCGTGTGCGAGGGTCCGTGGGGATGCCAGCCGCGTGGACAGGGCCCAGCGGCCAGGGCCGAAGACGGCGATGAGCAGGAAGCCCCAGCAGAAAAGGGCAGCCTTCTCGCCGCCGTTCTCGATCGGGAACAGCGCTTGGGACTGGTGAACGACGAAGTAGGCGTAGGCCATGGTGCCTGAGCAGATGACAGCGGCGGCGCGGGTGGCCACACCCAGCACGACGAGGGTGCCGGCGACCAGCTGGATGACCGCGGCCCACCATCCGGGCCATTGCCCGAAGCTCGGTGCTGGACCCTGAGGGCCGCCCAGTACGTTGAAAAGGGTCGCCACGCCGTGACAGGCGAACAATAGTCCCAGCACGAAACGGTAGAAGGCCAGGAACAGCCCTTGCTGTTTGAGCAGCGTATCCACGAAGACGTCCTTTCTATCGAGGCGAACCTGCTGTTTGCCGTGATGCCTCGGCTGTCCTTCGCGGTGCACTGGCCAAAGGCATGGGAGCGCTCCCATGAGCATCGGGATTTCGGCGGCCCGATGTCAAACACGGACCACCGCGAAAGATCGGTCGATAAGCGCTTTGGACGTGTCTACATGGCCGGATGCCCGATCCATAAACTTTCTTGACCATGAAATTTTCAGCCTGTGGATGTGATTGACCAGGGCGGGTGCAGGTGCCAAGAGCTCGAATCACTATCAGCGCAGAGCCCTTCGTCCGGTTGGGCGGAAGGGATGAGGGCGCGGGCTCGGCGGATGGGCAGCATCCGTCTCCGAGTATCTCGGCCGCCGACCGGCCGGCGACGTACGCAGGCCCGCCCGGCTCGTCGCGGTGGCCGCCCGTCTGCGCAGCCGCCAGCGCTCGGGCACCTATCCTTGCCTGCATGGGTGACGTACTGAAGGGGCGAGGTTGCGCGTGGGAGTTCGAGGACGGAGGGCTGCGCATTACGCCTGAGCCGGGTAAGGCGTCGAAACTGAGCATGGAGCTCGGTGAGCGGTTCGTGCCGTACGACGCGCTGGCCGATGTCATGCTGGAGCCTGGTGCACGCGGCAGGGTGGTGTTGCGGGTGGTTCCCCGGGAGGGAGCTGATCCGGTCATGTCCGCGGCGACGGGGCAGCTCCAGGAGTCGCTCGATCCGTACCGGCTGGTGCTGCCCGCCGCCTCGGAGACGCTGGCCGGCCAGTATGCCGAGGAGATGCGCGCGGCCCTGTCCGAGCGCGGTCCGGCCGAGCGGTTCCTGATCGCCGGTCCCTCGGTGCCGCGTAGTTTCCAGGCATGGGACGGTGAGGCCGCCTTCGACGGGCAGGCGGTCACCTTCACCTGGTTCTCGTCCAGCGCTTCCCCGGCCAAGTACGCGGCAGGTGACCAGCGTTACCCGATCAGCGAGATCGAGGGCGTCGACTGGCATGCGCTGGAGGACGCTCGCGGGTCGTTCCGGCTGCGCATCCGTGGGCACCAGGCCCTCTCCAATCCCAACAACGATCCCGCCTCCGTGGTGTTCGGCATCGGCTGGGGAGCCACGCATCACTCCCTGCCCTTCGCCGCCGCCGTGCTGGCCGCCGCACAGGGTCCCAAGGCTGAACTGCCGTCCCGTATGTGACTGACCGACCCCGCCCGCCATGACGACAACCTCTGGGCAGGGGACGAGGCTCCGTCGCGGTAGGGTTCTGGCGGACTTTCTACAACGTGGACGGCACGGGTGAGTAAGGCTAACGAGCTGATCGGCGCGGCGATGGAGGCCCTTGCCCGCGAGGATGAGGCAGCCTTCGACTCCGCCGCCGCCTTCCTGGCCGACCGGGACGACGCCGATCGCGTGCTGGTGGAGGTCGTGACCCGGGCGATCTCGGCGTTGTGGCGGAACGGCTGGCAGCCCGCCGACGTGGTCAGGATCGCGACCAGGCGGCTGACCGACTGGCATGGGCGGGCGGCGGCCGACCTCATCGCGTGGGAGATGCGGGCCTACGCGCCGGCCACGGTGGATGAGCGCTGGCGCGACCAGCTCGCCGGCCTGGAGGCCGCGGTGTGGTGGAAGGGCGGCTACCTGGCGGCGCGGCAGGCACGCGACGGTGCCAGCCGGCTGAGGACCGTCGCCGGTGTGCTGGAGCTGCTGGGGTCGCTGACCGGGCTGCCGCGGCTGGAGTCGTTGAGCCCGCGGCCCGGGGCCGCTCGCCGTACGGTCCAGGCACGCCCGCACGCGGTCAGCGAGAAGACGTTCACGCGGGTGCGGGCGCTGCTCGCCAAGGCGGAGTCGACGCCGTACGAGGCGGAGGCGGAGACGTTCACGTCGGCGGCGCAGAGCTTGATGGCGAAATACAGCATCGACGCGGCGATGCTGGACGAGCAGCCAGGCGGAGGTGATGCTCCGGCGGGCATCCGGGTCGGCATCGACGCGCCGTACGAGCACCCCAAGGCCGTCCTGCTCGACCTCATCGCCGAGGCCAACAGGTGCCGGGTGATCTGGTCGAAGGAGCTGGGGTTCGCCACCGTGCTGGGATTCTCGGCGGACCTGTCGTGGGTGGAGGTGCTGTTCACCTCGCTGCTGGTGCAGGCGCAGACCGCGCTGGTGAACTCGGGCACCAAGAAGCACGGCACCGGCCGGTCGAGGAACAAGACGTTCCGCCAGTCGTTCCTGTCGGCGTTCGCCTCCAGGATCGGGGAGCGGCTCGCCGAGGCCACGGCGGGTGCGGTCGCGCAGGAGAGCGCCAGCCGGGGCACCGACCTGGTGCCGGTGCTGGCGGCCCGCGAACAGGAGGTGGAGCAGGCGGTCGAGCGCATGTTCCCGAACCTGGTCTCGCACGCGCTCCGCACGTCCTGGGACCGGGAGGGCTGGGCGGCCGGCCGTACCGCCGCCGATCAGGCCAGCCTCGGAGCGCGAGACCGATAGCGCCTGTATGCCGCGGGCCTCTCTTCCCTAGCGGTAGCCATCCAACCTCGCGGCGCTGCCTCGCCGGCTGCACCCGCGGGACGTGGCACATGTGGCCGGCGCGGCAGCGTCAGGAACAGACCTTCCGGTAGGGAACACCGGCCACATAACGCCCCCACTCGGCGGCGGACAGCGGCTGCCCGGCCTTGGCGCAGACCGCGGCGGCCATCTTCCCCGGTTCGACCGGATGGTCGTGCAGCGCCCCCGTGTGGTCGAGCGTCAGCACACTCGACCCGTCAGCGGAGAAGGTGTACCTGTCCAGCCCGCCCGCGTCCCCGTCCGCCAGGAGACCGAGGCTCACCCCCGCCTTCAGATCGAACAGCTCGACCCTCTTGGACGTCGTGGTGATCGCGACCACGTCCTCGCGCGGCGACAGCGTGGCCTGGCCGGCGAGCTTGCCGCCCTGGCTGATCTGGCTGACCTGACGCCGGGTGGCGACGTCGAAGACGGTGATCCGGCCGCGTCCGTCCACCAGCGCCATCGACTTGCCGTCGCGGGTGAACACGAAGTCGATGATCGTGGTGTTCGCGCCGTTCGCGCCGAAGTGCCCGCCGATCTTCTTGCCCGACGCCGCGTCGTACAGGCGCTGCTCGTAGCCCTCCCCGTCGGCCGGCATCCGCTCGGTC
This sequence comes from Nonomuraea rosea, assembly GCF_039539705.1. Classification (NCBI taxonomy): domain Bacteria; kingdom Bacillati; phylum Actinomycetota; class Actinomycetes; order Streptosporangiales; family Streptosporangiaceae; genus Nonomuraea; species Nonomuraea rosea. The sequence goes on from NZ_BAABDQ010000041.1 coordinate 15,787, forward strand.
ACCGCGAGCAGTCTGCCGTCCGGGGAGAACTTCGAGCCCTTGGTGGAGCTGTAGAAGCGGGCCGACCACAGTTGCCGACCCTGCTTCCAGTCCCATACGGACACGACGCTGTGCTCGTCGCCCCTGTCGTCCGAATGCTCGGCGACCAGTCTGGTGCCGTCGGGGCTGAACTGGACGAAGCCGGTGATCTGCGACTTGCCGGCGACGACGGGCCGCAGCTCGGTGAGCTTGCGCCGGGTCGCGACGTCCAGAATCGTGATCTTCTGGGCGGTGGACACCACCGCCAGGCGGCCGTCCGGGCTGAAGGCGGTGTAGTAGATGATGTCGTCGCTCGTCCTGAGCACGGGCGACAGGCGGCGGCTCTGCTGATCGCCCAGGTAGACGGCGCCGTTCTCGCCGTCGACGCCCAGCAGGTGCCGTGCTCCCGGGCTCAGCGAGGAGGGCAACCACGCGGTGACCGGCCCCGGCCGCATGGGCAGGTCGTTCAGGTTCACCGTGAAGACGCGGTCGTCGCCGATGTAGCGCATGGTCATGCCGTCGAAGCCGACCTGCACCCGCCCGGAGCCGTTGTCGCCGCCGGTGGGCAGGTACAGCGTGGTGAGGTGCTCGTCGAAGCCCCGCCACACCTGGATCTGGGTCGGCGTGGCCGAGGCGAACAACCGGCCGTCGGGGCTGACGGTCACCTCGCCCTCGTTCCACGCCTTGATCCCGGTCTGCAGGGTGAGGTCCCGCGCGGGACGATCCTTGACCGGCCCGATGACCAGGTCGTCCTTCGTCTCCTCGATCAGGTTCGCGCCGTCGGGCGTGAGGGCCCGCGGCCCGCGGCACTCGCACGCGGACGCGGCCGGCTGGCTCATCTCCAGCGTGAGGTCCGGCAGGCTCCGCCGCTCCACCCGGCCCTTCGCGCCGCCGGCCCGCACGTAGATCGCGTCGCCCGCGGCCGTCATCGCGCCGTCGTACTGGCCGGTCGCCGTACGGGTGCCGCGCTCCAGGTCCCACACGAAGTCGTGCGCGCGACCGTAGTCGTCGTCGTAGCCGGCCATGATGTAGCGGTCCACCGTGCCGTACTGCGCGTAGACCTCCCCCTCCGGTGGCGTCCGCCAGCTGTCCACCACCTTGCCGGTGGCCGGCCGCCACACGATCAGCCGCTTGGCCGTGGTCACCAGAACGTCCCGGCCGCCGGGCGACAAGGCCGCCGACACCAGCCGCTCGTCCCCCAGCCCGAGTTTCGCGACCCCGCCCGCGCGCTTGCCGGTGGTCACGTCCCAGAGCCTGATCGCGTCGCCGCTCACGCTGACCAGGGTCTTTCCGTCTCGGCTCAGCGCGCGGACCGTATCGCCCGCCGCGTCCGGATCCTTGAACGTGCCCACCTCGCGCTGCGCCACCGAAGCCATGAGCGCCGCCCTGGCCTGCGGCGACTTGGCCAGCCGCCACGCCGCGACGCTGAGCTGCAGTGCCGCCCGTGGGTCGCTCTGCCGCAGCGTGCCCGCCACCTGGGCGAGCCGCTCGCCCTCCGCCTTGTCGCGCTGGGCGGCGATCGCCTCGGCCCGCTCGTCGGCCACGATGCTCTGCTGCACGGCCAGCCCCGCGGCGACCAGCGAGATCACCAGCAGCCCGCCGAGGCTGAGCGTGAACAGCCGGTTCCGCCTGGTCTTGCGCCTGGTCAGGTACGCGGCCGCCTCGAGGAAATCCCGCTCGGTCGGCGACAGGGTGATGTTCCGGCGCGCGGTGGCCGCCCACTGCAGGGCGTTCTCCAGGCTGTGGCCCTGGAACAGGTCCCCGTCCCTGCGTCCGGCCCGGTCCCACCGCCTGGCGGCGGCGAGGATCTCCCGGTGTACGGCGAGCCCGTCCCGGTTGGCCTCGATCCAGCGGCGGAACCGGGGCCAGGCGTGCGGCAGCGCCGGCCTGGCCAGCCAGATCTCCTCGGTGTCGCGGCCCAGCAGGTAGCCGAAGACCTCCAGGATCCTCGCCACCGCCGAGGTCTCCGGCACCGGCCGGCCCTCCATCAGCTCCGACAGCGCGGCGTGCCGTACCGACAGGGTCCCGCGCTCCCCCACCGTGACCAGGCGCAGGAAGACCTCGGGCGCGAGGTCGCGCTCGTCGGCGCCGAGCAGCGCGTACGCCTCCTCGGCCAGCGTGCCGAGCGCCGGATCGGCGGCCTCGAACGAGATGCCCGCGGCCTGCCGGTCGCCCTGGGCGAGCAGGTGCGAGGTGTCCAGCCCCGCGTCCTGCCCGCTGATCAGGGCGAGCAGCAACTGGCGGGCGGTGGGACGGAACTGCGGATCCTTGTCCAGCGCGGCGGCCACCAGCGGCCGCATCGAGCCGGGCAGCACGCTCAGGTCAGGGTTGACCGACAGCACCCGGTGCATGACCGCGCCCAGGTTCTCGGCCTCGAACGGGTCCGCGCCGGTCGCGGCGTAGAGCATGATGCCACCCCAGGCGAACACGTCGGCGGACATCTCCGCCCGCTGCCCGGTGAACACCTCCGGCGCCATGTAGGTGGGGGTGCCGGCGACCATGCCTGTCGCGGTCAGCGACATCTCCGCGGTCCGCGCGATGCCGAAGTCGATCACGCGGGGCCCGTCCGGGCCGAGCAGCACATTGTCCGGCTTGAGGTCACGGTGGATGACGCCGGCGTCGTGGATGGCGGTCAGCGCGGTGGCCACGGCGGTGGCCAGCCGGTGCAGGTCGCCGCCGGTGAACCGGCGGCCCTCCGCGACGGCCCGGCGCAGGCTCGGGCCCTGGACGTACTCGCTGACGATGTACGGCCTGGGCCCCTCCAGAACGGCCTCGATGACCGGTGCGGTGCAGAAGGCGGCCACCCGCTGCGCGGCGCTCACCTCCCTGGCGAGCTGGGCGGTCTGATCACCGTGCAGGACCTTGATGGCCACCCGCCTGCCGTCCTGACCGTAGGCCTCGTAGACGACGCCCTGCCCGCCCGCGCCGAGCCGTCCTGCCAGCCAGTAGTCACCGAGACGCTGAGGGTCCCCATCCAACAACACGTTCACGGGAGCTTGGATGCGCTTCTTGTGGCGAAAGTTCTGGAGAATGTCGGCGTCGCCCGGTCCGGAACGCCGCCAGCCCGCCATAGGCGCGGCATGGTCAGGCGGCGGCGGGCCGCCATGAACGCCGGCCGCCGGCCCCGCGACGGCGTCGTGGTCAGGCACCGCACTGCTTGTCCTGAGCCTGCGCGGCCGACGCGGAAGCAGACGCGGGGGGCCTGGTCATTCAGGAGTGGTCGACCGTGCTTCCCCTGGGCCAGCAGCACGGTGTCCTTCCAGCCGCGCAGGGATGGCTCCGGCTCCTCGCCATCGACCGTCAGTACCTGGAACCGCACGTCGTGAACGTGGAAGTTGTGCAGAGCGCGGCAGGCTATCCTGCGAGCCGCTTGTTTCCCTTGTCCGTCAGCTCCGCCAGATGCACTGCTACGCCGAAGGTGGTGAAACCCGACCTGGCTGCGTCTGTGAACTCTGCGATCACCGCGTCTGACGGGAACTTCTTGACCAGGACGTCATAGGCGGCGGCTCCATGGTCCCGGATGGCGGCGAGGATCATGTCCGTGTTCAGTTCCGAGTGCGCCACGATCTCCTCCAGCAGGTCACGTTGCCCCTACAGTCTCACCGTCCGCCGGGTCTTGCCACCCTCAATGGTCCTTCCCAGACCAGCCGTAGCGTGCGGCGTGACCTTTCGGCGGCCGTACGCCCGGTTCCCGCAACCACCCCGCGGCAGGGATCAGCCCGGCCGTGATGCGCAGGCCGGTCAGAGCCCGGTTTCCGGGTCCAGGAGAGTCTGGCGGGCCTCCATCCAGTTCTGGCCGGTCAGGCGGCGGAAGGCGGCCACGATCGCCTCACCCAGGTCGAACACTGGATCCGACAGCCACTGCGTCTGCAGCCCGTCCCAGACCGCGATGGCCTGCCGGGCCACCTCCGCCGGGTCCAGGCCGGGGTGCGCCAGCCCGGCCGCCTGCCGCTGCTCGATGACCTGGGACAAGCCCGCCACCGACTTGCGGTAGTGCTCGGCGAAGAACTCCTGCGCGGGATGACCCGGCGTGGCCGCGTGCCCCGCCAGGGTGACGTACAGCCGCATGGTGTTCTCGTGGCGCGGGACGTCGCGTGCCGCCGCTCGCAGCTCGTCGAGGTCGAGCACCCACTCACCGATGCGGAACCGCTCGCCCGCCTCGTCGTCGGCGCATTGAAGGGCCGCGACGAGCAGGTGATCCTTGCTCGGAAAGTGGTACAGCACCGTCGCCTCGGCCGTCCCCGCGCGGCCGGCCACCTCGGCGGTGGTGAGGTGGCCATGCCCCTTTTCGCGGACGATGTCCAGCACGGCACGAGCGATGGCCTGACGGCGCTTGGCCGACTTGGCGTACGGCCCGCGGCTCTTGGGCGCGGCGGTGGTCATGAGGCAACTCTACGATCACGCATAAGTCGAGTGAATATGAGGATTAGATCTCATCGGAGGAACGAAATCCCTATTTACGTTCGGGTCATCCCAGTCTAATCTCTGTTCCACTCATGTTTCGCGAGCCGCACCTTGGGTGGCGCCGCGCGCGTACACCCTCTTCAGCATCAGGAGCTCCACGATGATGCACACACCGATCGGCGATGATCCTGGCGCGGCACCGGCGGCCGGCCAGCCGGACGTCGCCGAACCGGCTCGACCTGGAATGTCCGAGACCTACCTGGGCGGGCGGCCGCTGCGGCGCTACCTGACGTGGTACGGCGTCGCCTCCTTCTCCCTCCTCCTGACGTTCGGCTCGATCATGGGCATCCTGCTGCCCAACCACGTGCAGGCCCTGGAGTTCGCACGCTGGTTCACGGGGCCGGACGCGGGTGTGGACCTCGCCGAGCTGAGCCGGTTGAAGGACGCGGTGGCCGGCGGGGCGACGGCCACCGCCGAGGAGCAGCGGCTCCTGGGACTTCTCGGCCGGTTCGACGCCGGACGGGCCCAGGCACTGTCCTTGGTGACCTCGCTGGGGCTCGCAGGCACGATGCTGGCCGTACCCGTCATCGGCATCCTGTCCGACCGCACCCGTTCCAGGCACGGCCGCCGCACGCCCTGGATCCTCCTCGGCGTGATCGTCGGAGCCGTCTTCCTGGCCGGGGTGCGGTTCGCGCCGTCGATCGCGGTGCTCGCCCTGCTGTGGACGATCTGCCAGGTCGGCCTGAGCGCCGCCCAAGGGCCACTGAACACCACCGTCGCCGACCGGGTGCCCCAGCGCATGGTCGGCACCGCCTCCGCCGTCGGAGGCCTGGGCACCTTCCTGGGCGGCATCCTCGGCGCGGTGCTCTGCGGCGCGTTGTTCGCCCGGCTCGGGCTCGACCTCTACCTCGTCGTCGCGGTCCTCACGGTCGCGGGGCTGGTCGGCTTCGTCCTGCGGCTCCCGGACCGGCCCTCGACCGAGCTGCGGATCGCCCCGCACCGGTGGAGCGACTTCCTGCGCGGCTTCCTGGCGCCCCTGCGCGAGCACGACTTCCGCTGGGTGTGGCTGGCCCGCGTCGTGCTCGCCTTCGGCTACCAGAGCTCCGTCACGTTCTCCTTCTTCATGCTGCAGAGCTACATCCGCCCGGCGCTGAGCGCCGCCGAGGCGACCGGCCTCGTGCCGCTCCTCACGCTCGCCGGGCTTCCCGGCACGCTCGTGGCCCTGGCCGTCTCCGGCCGGATCTCGGACAAGGTCGGCCGGCGCAAACCGTTCGTGGTCGGGGCCTCGCTGCTGATGGCCGGCTCCATGCTCATCCCGCTGTTGTCCCCGACGCTGACCGCGCTGTTCGTCCAGACGGTGCTGGGAGGCATCGCGAACGGCATGTACCTGGCCGTGGACCAGGCGTTGTTCATCGACGTCCTGGACAAGGACGCGGCCGGACGTGACCTCGGCGTGGCGAGCCTCGCCACGAACCTCGGGCAGGCCCTGGGGCCGATCCTGGCCGGCCAGGTGGTCGTGCTCACCGGCGGCTACGGCGGGATCTGGGCGCTCGCGTTCGTCCTCATCCTCCTCGCCGCGGTCGCCATCGTCCCCGTCAAACGCGTGCGCTGACACCGCCGGCGCGCGTCCTTCCATCGAAAAGGTGAACTCGAAAAGGTGAACACAGTGGAATTCGGCAAGCCCTACGTGGACGTCGACGAGTGGCGGGACGCCCCCGTGCGGCACCGGTACGTGCACGGTGGCTTCGAGGGCACCGAGACACGTTTCTCGATCTACTTCCCGCCCGCCGATCGCTACGAGGGACGATTCTTCCAGCACATCACCCCGGTCCCGCAGAGCGAGCATCTGGCGCCCGGCCTGACCGGCCAGGAGGACAAGATCGGTTTCGCCTTCGACAGCGGGGCCTACTTCCTGGAGACCAACGGCGGCGGCGCGTCCGGCGGGCCCGGGTCGGACGCCGATCCGAGCATCGCCGCCTACCGTGCCAACGCCGCCGCGGCGCAGTACTCGCGGGTGGTGGCCCAGCAGGTCTACGGCGAGCACCGGCCTTACGGGTACGCCTACGGCGGCAGCGGCGGCGGCTACCGCACCATCGGCGGCGCCGAGAACACGGAGGACGTATGGGATGGCTTCGTCCCCTACGTCATCGGCAGCCCGCTGGCCATCCCCAACGTGTTCAGCGTCCGCATGCACGCCCAGCGCGTCCTGCGCGACAAGCTCGACCGGATCGCCGACGCCGTCGAGCCCGGCTCCGGCCTGGACATGTACGACGGCCTGACCGGCGAGGAGCAGGCGGCCCTGCGGGAGGTCACCCGCATGGGCTTCCCGCCACGCTCCTGGTTCGGCCATCGCACGATGGGCTCGCACGCGTTCAGCGCGGTCTACCCCGGCCTGGTCGTCCTCGACCCCGGCTACTTCGAGGAGTTCTGGACCGCCGAGGGCCACCTCGGCGCCGACCCCGCCTCCTCCATTCATCGCGCCCGGGTCCGTCACCGTTGTCAGGTCGCCGCGGTCATCACCAGCCGCGACCCGCTGGCAGCCGAGCTGGGCCTCAGCCCCGCGGGGCCGCAGGGCGGCGTCGATGAGTCCTTCAAGGGACCGGCGAGCGGCGACGACACCGTGATCGCCCTGCGGCTGTCCACCCCGCCGGACGCCGACGTCGCCGACGCCGACCTCACTGCCGGTGGCCTGCGCTTGTGTCTCAAGGAGATCCGCGGCGACGTGGCGGTCCTCGACTCCCCCGACGTGAGCGGCCGCATCCGCCCCGGCGACGACGTCGAGATCGACAACAGCAACTTCCTCGCCGCGCAGACCTACCACCGCCACCAGGTGCCCGGCCCGGACTTCCCGGTCTGGGACCAGTTCCGCGGCCCCGACGGGACGCCTCTGTATCCCCAGCGGCCGTTCCTGGCCGGGCCGATCTTCACCGCGGGCGCCGCCGGGCACATCCCCACCGGCCGCTTCACCGGCAAGATGATCGTGGTGGCCTGCCTCCTGGACAGGGAGGCGTTCCCCTGGCAGGCCGACTGGTACCACTCGAAGGTCCGTGAGCACCTCGGGGACGCGACCGACGAGCGTTTCCGGCTCTGGTACGTCGACAACGCCCTGCACGGCGACGACGAGGCCCAGGAGGACCCGGCGCACACCGTCAGCTACCTGGGCGTGCTGCACCAGGCGCTGCGGGAGGTGAGCGCGTGGGCCGAGACCGGCCGCGCACCCGCACCCGGCACCACGTACACCGTGGTTGAGGGGCAGGTGCACGTGCCCGCCGCCGCGCGGGAGCGGCACGGCGTCCAGCCGGTGGCTGCGCTCACCGCCGACGGCGAGACCCGCGCGGGGCGGGAGGTGCTGCTGCGAGCCGTACTGGAGACGCCTCCCGGAGCCGGCACGGTCGTCTCGGCCGAGTGGGATCTCGACGGTTCCGGTTCCTTCGCCGTCGTGGACAGGCCGGATCCCGCGCAGCGGGTCACACTGGAACGCCGCCACACCTTCCACGAGCCCGGCACCCATTTCGTGACCGTGCGCGTGGCCTCGCACCGCGACGGCGACCCGCACACGCCGTTCGGCCGCCTGTACAACCTCGCCCGCGCCCGCGTCGTCGTCGCCTGAAGGGATCTCGGTTCATGAAGCCGTCGATCTCAGGCGGCCGTAGCGCTCAGCTCCGACGAGCAGCGGCGGCTCCGGGAGTGCGTCTCCCCGCTGGCCCGCCTGACCATCCGCATGACCGGACGGTGATCGTGGACCGGGCGGCACGCTGATCAGGCGCCGTAATCGCCGGCTCTGCCCTCACCCTCCGTCGGCTCGCGCACCGTGCCGCGCCCGCCGTCGCCTCCCACGAGCCGGCGCGCCTGGTGGTCGCGCCGGTGTCGCCGTCCTGGACCACGGCCCCGACCAGGCCGCCAGGCGGCTGAGGTTGCTCAAAGCGCGACCGAGCGCAGCAGCTGCTCCAGGCGCCGCTCGCCGTCGCGGGTCTGGGCGCCGGCCGCGAGCGCGCCACGCAGCCGTTTCTCCGCGGCGGGCCGGGCGAACTGACTCGCCCATGCCTCGTGCTCGCGCAGCATCCCGGTGGCCATGTCCTGCGGCGGCAGGGCACTCTTGACGGCCGCGATCGCGCCGTCCGGCAGGTCCGCGATGTTACGGGCGAACCGGTCGACGAACGCGTCGATCTCGTCGGCCGGCAGCGCGCGATTGACCCAGCCGTAGCGTTCGGCCGTCTGCGCGTCGAACAGCTCCGCGCCGAGGACGATCTCCAGAGCACGGTTGCGGCCGGCCCGGTTCAGCAGGTACTGCGTGCCGCCGCCACCGGGCACGATGCCGCCCAGCACCTCCATCTGGCCGAGCCCGGCCCGGCCGATCGCCGCGAAACTCATGTCGGCCGCCGCAACGAACTCGGCCCCTCCACCACGAGCCATCCCGGCCAGCTTGACGATCGTCACCTGGGGCTGGGTGCGCAGGGCCTCGCCGAGCGCCTGGAAGACGTTGAGCCCAGCCGGCGCCCCGGCGGTCGGATCGGCGGCGGCGTCCTCGTCGTCCACGAGCGTCATGTCGACGTGGGCGATGAAGAACTCCGGGTCGGCGCTCTCGAACACGACGACCTGGGCCGTCTCGTCCTCCCGCAACGTGATCAGCAGCGTCATCAGATCGGCCATCATCGCCAGGCTGAGAACGTTCACGGGCGGGTTGTCGATGACAACCTTGACGACACCGCGATCGCGCGTCACGCGCAGGGTTGGGAAGGCAGGCTGATTCACGCCGGGAACTCCGCTCCGGAGGCGGCGATAGGGGCCGCCGCGCCGCTAGGTATCTGATGTATACCTATGATTGGGTGGCCACCATAGGGCGTCAATAACGCACTTTGGGCATCTCAAGCATCGCGGAGGATACCTAGCGTGACCGAGACCATCGAGCCGGAGTGGGTCTTCCGCGCCGAGTGCCCGACCCGTCCGATCCTCGACCAGATCGCGGACAAGTGGTCGATGATGACGATGGCGGTGCTGGCCGAGCCGAGGCGGTTCAACCAGATCAAGCGCCGGCTCGAGGGAGTCACCCAGCGCGTGCTCACCCAGACCCTGCGCCGCCTGGAACGCAACGGCATGGTCGAACGCCGCGTGCTCCCCACCTCGCCGGTCGGGGTCGAGTACGCACTCACGCCGCTCGGCGAATCGCTGCGGGAGCCGTTCGGCCGGTTGTACGACTGGACGGTCGCCAACGCAGACGAGATCCAAAGGCATCAAAGCGTGTACGACCGGCGCATCCAGAGCTGAGAACTCCGCCTGGCTGAGTTCGGCGCGCTACCCGAAGGCTCCTGAGAGCAGCGGGTAGCGCGGCCGGCCTCAAAGGAGCGACAGGTCGACGGCGGCGGCCATCGCCCGGTAACCCGCGTCACTCAGGTGCAGGTGATCGCCGGAGTCGTGAACGGGATCCAGCACCTCGCCCATCGCCCCGGCCAGGTCGATGACGGCGTCGTACTCCCCAGACCCCAGGATCCAGGCGTTGAATTCGGCCCGTTCTGCTTCGCTGCGCATGGTGGAGAACGCCGAGCCACGCATGGGCAGCAGCGTGGCGCCGACCACGCGCAGCCCGGCGCCGCGCGCCTGCCTGATCAGGTCCCGATGCCCGGCGACGACCTGCTGCGCCGAGACCTCGGTGTAGGGCGCGAACTGCGGGAACGGCGAGCTCTCCGCCACCTCGCTGATGGAGATGTCGTTGATCCCGGCCAGGATGAGGACTGTGCTCACTCCTGGCAGGTCCAGCACATCGCGCTGGAATCGGGCGGTGGCCCGCTCACCCAGCCAGGCCGAGTCGACCGTCACCCGGTTGCCGCCAATGCCCTGATTCAGTACGGCACGCCCCACCAGCCGCCGTCCCAGCAGGTCGGGGAAGCGGTGGTCGGTGTCGGGGGCGCTGCCCGTCCCGTCGGTGAGCGAGTCGCCGAACACCACGACGCCGTCGCCCGCGGTCGCGTCGACGTCGACGCCACCCAGGTAGTACCAGGACTGTGAGGTCTCGGCGAAGGCGACACCACCATGGTCGGCAAGGTGGTCGCCCGCCGCCCGATACGTGGTGGCCAGCGCCTGCGTGTGGTAGGTCGCCGGTCCTGACGGCTCGGCCAGATAGATCGTGATGGTCACCGCGTCCAGCGCCTCGGTGCGGAACGGCACACCGTCGGTGGCCAGGTCGGCCCCCGCGGGGATGAGGAAGGCCGGGTCACCGGCCACCGTCACCTCACGCAGGGTGCCGGGCTTGACCTCGGCGCCGCCTGCGCCGGTCGCGACGGTCAGGCCGGCGATGCGGAGTGGCGCCGTGCCGTACCGGTTGGACAGCCTGACTCTCAGGGTGTCGCCGCCGATGCCGAGCCGCACCGTCTGGCGGATCGTGTGGCGGGCGAAGCCCTCCTGCGACCAGTTGGGCCCGAAGCCGGCGCCCGGCGGTTGCGGTGCGGTCGTCCAGGCCGCTCCCCAGCCGCTCATGCGAAGAACCCGATGATGCCGCTGATGCGGTCGCCGGTGAACTCCACCACGTCATAACCGGTGGCGACCGTGCCGAGCCGCCAGGTGAACAGGGCGCGGTCGTGGTGGGTGCCGATCACGGTGCCGAGGGTGAAGCGCAGGTCGCCGAAGCTCTGCTGGGCCTTGCCGATCGCCTTCGACAGCTCCGCGTGCCCGCGCAGGCCCGCGTAGTCGGGGTCGGAGTAGAGCGAGTCATCGGTGAGTACGGACGTCATGAGCGCCTCACGGGCGGCGCTGTCACGCTCGTTCCAGATGTCGAGGTACGTGAGGATCAGGTCATTGGTGCTCATGCGGTTGCTCCTTCGAGAGTGCGGGATCGGGAGGGTTCGAGGGCGAGGGCGATCAGGCCGCCGGCGACGGTGAGCGCCGCGGCCGCCCATCCGGCGACGTGCAGGCCGCCGAGGAGGTCGGGCGAGGCGGTGGCGATGGCCACGATGGCGGCCAGGCCCATGGCGCCGCCGATCTCCTTGGCGGTGCTGGCGATCCCGGAGGCGACGCCCTGCTCGTGTGGCGCGATGCCGGATCCCGCGGAGGCGAACAGGGTGACGAAGGCGACGCCGCCGAACAGCCCCCAGACGACGCTGCCGGGCAGCAGGGTCCAGAAGCCGCCCGCAGGCGTGGTGCCCATGACCACGAGGGCGATGCCGACGCCGGTACCGATCGTCGAGACCGAGAGTGTGGTGCGGATCCCCCAGCGGCCGAGCGCCACCGGGGTGACCTTCACGGCGGCGAACATGCAGACCAGGGTGAGCGGCAGGAAGCTCAGGCCCGCCTCCAGGGAGCTGTAGCCGAGGACGGGCTGCAGGTAGGAGGTGAGGACGTAGTAGCCGCCGCCGAGGGTGCCCTGGAAGACGGCGATCACGATCATGGTGGTGGCCAGGGAGCGGCCACGCGCCAGCCGTAGCGGGATCAGCGGGTCGCGGGTGCGTGACTCCACCACCAGGAACACCGCCAGCAAGAGGGCGCCTGCGACCAGCGAGCCGTAGACGCGGGGCGAGTCCCATCCGGAATCGGGACCGCCGGCCAGCCCGAACACCAGCAGCGCGGCGCCCCCGGTGGCCAGCAGCGCGCCGGGCACGTCGAAGGAGCCCGGGGTGCGGCCGGGATCGGCGGGCAGCAAACGGGGTGCGGCCAGGGCGCAGAACAGCGCCAATGGCACGTTGACGTAGAACACCCATTCCCAGCCGAGATAGTTGGTCAGCACGCCGCCCAGCAGGGATCCGGCGGCCAGTCCCGCGCTGCCCGCCATGCCCCAGGCGCCCAGGGCCCGGTTGCGGGCCGGTCCCTCGGCGAATCCCCGGTAGATGAGCGTGAGGGTGGCAGGAGTCAGCAGCGCACCGCCGACTCCCTGGACCGCGCGGGCGGCCACCAGCGTCTCCGACCCGGTCGCGAATCCGCCGGCCAGCGAGGCGACGCCGTACAGCGCCAGTCCTGCCATGAACATCCGGCGCGGTCCGATCCGGTCGACCGCTCGCCCGCCGAGAAGCAGGAGCCCGCCCAGGCCGATCGCGTACGCGCTGACCACCCACTGGACCGACGACGGGCTGAAACCGAGCGCGTCCCCGATGTCGGGTAGCGCCACGTACACGATGTTGTAGTCGAGAGCCACGATGAGCTGCGTCAACGCCAGCAGCCCAAGGCGCAGTCGAGGCGATTCCATCAATACCTTCCTACATGCCGTCGAGTTACTACACGGCGTTCACCCTAGAGCACGGCGTTCAATAGTCAAACCCTGTAGAGTGCGAGCATGGAAGCGACCATGAGCCGACGCGAACGGCTGCGTGCCCAGACCAGCGCCGAAATCAAGGCGATCGCGCTCAAGCTCATGGCCGAGGGCGGCCCCGACGCGATCTCGCTGCGCGCCATCGCGCGCGAGATGGGCATGACGGCGGGCGCCATCTACAGCTACTTCGCCACTCGCGACGACCTGGTCACGACACTGATCGGCGACGTCTACACCTCGCTCGTCGAGGCCGCCGAGTCAGCGCGCGACGCGGTGCCCGAGTCCGATGCCGGCGAGCGGATCATGGCCTGGGCGCAGGCCGTACGAGAATGGGCTCTTGCCAACCCCGAGGGTTTCCGGCTCATCTACGGCGACCCGGTGCCCGGCTACCAGGCGCCGGAAGACAGCCCCGGCATCGCCGCCGAAGTGCGCGCCTGCACCGGCATCACCGGCCTCGTGGCCGCCGCGTGGCCGGTCGCCGGGAGCGCGAGCCAGGACTATGACTGGGCCGACTTCGACGCCGGCTTGGTCGCGCACAGCCGAAAGGAGTTCCCCGACCTGCCGCCTGCCGGGCTGGCCCTGACCATGCGCGTGTGGGGGCGCATGCACGGCTTGATGGCGCTGGAGATCTACGGGCACCTGCGCGGGCTGGTCCACGACCCGGCGACCGTCTACCGCGACGAGATGCGCGACCTGATCACCTCACTCGGGCTGTAGCGCATGAAGCCGCGGTTCGCGGTGCTGGGACCTGTGGACGTTCACCGTGCTGCGGCACGCTCGCACAAGGCATGAAGGGTGCGTGCAGGCCCTCGGATCAGTTCGTCGGTGTGACGGCGCCGCTGGGCGACGACGGCGGGCTCAGCGCGACGTCGGTGATCGCGTACACGATGGCGTTGTACGCCTGCCCGGCCCGCAACCCCTGAACGACGGCGCGCGTCTGGTTCGCCGGCACGTACGTGGTGCGGCTGTGCGGCGAGGTGATCACGGCATACCGGCGGACGGGCAGGCCGCCGAGTAGCTTGGGCGGGCTCCACGTGACGGTCGCGGACGTCGCCCCGGCCGTGGCCGCGACGTTGAGCGGCGGCCCCAGCATGCCGAGGGCCGGTGGAGAGGCCTCCAGCCAGCACTGCGCGAAGACGAGCGCGGAGACCGTCCGGCCGGATGTGGTGGCGGTGATCTCCGCGACGCCGGGACGGTCGGCGACGTACTTGCCCGCCGCGTCGATGGTGCCGGGCCCGGCGGTGACCTTCCAGGTGACCGGGGCGGTGGGCAGGCCGAAGAACGTCACCTTGAAGTAGACCGGCTTTCCGGCCTCGGCGTCGGCGCGGGGCGGGTCCACGGCGATGCCGGCGAACGGCCCGCCGGAGTCGCGCGTCTTCCAGGACTGGTCGATGAGCCGGTCGAAGCGGACCTCGCCACCGCCGAGCCACGTGCTGGCCCGCAGGTACGCATCCACCCGCACCCCCAGCCACTCCTCCCACCAGGGGTTCTTGGTCGAGTCCGCCTTCCATTCAGCGGTGGGGCCGACACCGATGCCGGGTCCGCCGCCCTCGTAGAAGATCAGGGTGAACTCGGCCAGCAGCGCGACCTTGGCGCTCGCGTTCCCGGTGATGACGATCGATCCGCCGTTACTGGCGGGCGACCTGTCGATGGCTTCGGCGTGCACGCCGGCGTCGTCCCGCATGATGTGGGCGCCCACCTGCCTGGCGTACTTCAGGCCGGCCGACACCTCACCGCTCACGTGGCTCTGCAGGGTGGTGGTGAGGTTGAAGGTGGGGTTGATGACCACGGGGACCGGCCCCACCCAGATGACCTTGCGGCCGAGGCTGATCGCGGGCAGGCGCTTGAAGTAGTCGGCGTCGGCGCCGTTGCCGAGCCGGACCCGCGTGTCGGCGCCGTAGGCGAGGCTCAAGTAGGTGTCGAAGTACACCTTGCCCTGCGTCGACCAGATCTTGATGTCCAGGTGCGGCGTAAGAACGAACGTGGCCTCGAACCGGCCGCCCTTGCCCTGCGGGTTCGTACGCGGATCGGTGCCGATGGCGATCTCGACCACGAGGCTGCCGTTCCTGATGCCGGCCGAGACGTCCTTGACCGACACCTTGGCCTCCGGCGCGCCCTCGGCCAGGGACTTGCCCTTGATCGTGGGCCCGCGCAGCCTGACTCCCGGCGTGCTCCGCTGGAGCTTGGCCAGGTCGCCCGAGTCCATGCCGGCGGTGACGGCGATCGCGCCGTCGGCCAGCGCCTCGCCGGCCGACGCGGGCTTGGTGGCGACTCTGAACAGGCCGTTCTGGGTGCCTGTCGAGACGACCTTCCTGAACATCCCGTCAGGGACCTTGCCGGTCGGCAGCACGACCACGATCGCGTTCGCGGTCAGGCCGGTGACCTGCGCCGGAGGCTGCTCGAACGACAGGGTGCCGTCCGCGGCCGAGATTCGCAGGGACTCGACGGCCCCGTCCGAGAGCACGACGGGGGTGCTCTGGACCGTCACCTTGGGCGCGATGGCGGCGGTGCGGACGCTCGGCGCCCCGCTCCCGTGGGTGTTGGCCGCCTTCACGGTGAAGCTGTAGATCAGGGCGGGGTCGAGGCCGCTCATCGTGGCGGTGGTGCCGGTGGACGTCGCCGTCTTGCCGCCGGGTGCGGCCGTGACGGTGTAGCCGGTGATCGGGGCCGTGCCCACGTCGGAGGGGGCCGTCCAGGTCAGCACCACGGCCCCGCTGCCGGAAGCGACCGCCTGGGCCTCCGCGGGAGCGCCGGGGACGCGGGCCGCCTGCGGGACGACACCCGCCTGCTGGGCGGCCTCGCTCGTCCCCGCCGCGTTCTTGGCGACGACCCGCAGGGTGTAGGTGGTGCCGTTGGTCAGGCCGGTGATCGAGGCCACCGTGGTGCCGGCGGCGACGGCGAGGGTTCGCCCGCCGGGTTCGAGCGTTACCGTGTAACCGGTGATGGGCGAGCCGCCGTCCTGGGGCGCGACCCACTGGGCGTCGATCCGCCCGTTCAGGGGGACGACGAGCAGCGCGGCCGGCAGGAGCGGGACGGACGCGGGCTCGGGCGCGATCAGCGGCGAGGGGCGCGAGGCGGTGCTTCCTGCGGCGTTCATCGCGGTCACGGTGAAGGCGTATTGCGAGCCGTTCGTCAGCCCGGTCACCACGGCCTCGTATGCGCCGGGCTGCGCGGTGACGCTCTTCCCGCCCGGGCTGGCGGTGACCTGGTACGAAAGGATCTCGCTCGTGCCCGGGTCGGGCGGGCTCCAGGAGACGCGGACCGCTTGGTCGCGCGGCAGCAGGTCGGTGATGAGCGGCGGGCCGGGCGGGGCGGGCGCCGCGGGGGCGGTCACCGGCGACGGGGCCGACGGAGGACCGGCGCCGATGGCGTTGGTGGCCGTGACGGTGAAGGTGTAGAGCTGTCCTTCGGTCAGTCCCTTGACGGTGACGTCGGTCGCGCCCCAGAACGCCTTGGCCGTCTCGCCGCCGGGCGACGTGATGACCGTGTACTCGGTGATGTCCGCGCCACCGTCGTTGGCGGGCGGCTGCCAGGAGACGTGCACGGAGCCGAACTCGGGGCCTGTGACGATCTTGATCGGGGCACCGGGCAGCTTGCCCTGCACCGGCGTTACGGCCGGCGACGCCGCCGAGGCGGGGCCGGTGCCGATGGCGTTGGTCGCGGTGACCTTGAAGGTGTAGGCCGTGCCGTTGCTGAGGCCGGTCACGCTGGCGGTCGTGGTGCCCGCGGTCGTGGCGGTCTTGCCGCCCGGTGTGGCGGTCACGGTGTAGGACGTGATCGGGGAGCCGCCGTCGGAGGCGGGCGGCTTCCACGACACCCGGACCGCCTGATGCCTGGCCACCCCGGTGACGGTCGTGGGCGCGCCCGGTACGGCGGCGGCCGCAGCGACGGCCGCCGTCGCCGGGGGCGCGGACAAAAGGGTCGCCAGGAGGAGTAAGGACAGGGCGGCGGAGAGCCACGAGCGGAGCGGCGGACGGTTCATGAGCGGGCCCCCAGGTCAGGCCGGGCGGTGCGGAGCAGATGGTCGGCGATGGCGTGGAGGGACGACCGGGCGGGGCCCTCGGGCAAGCCAGGCAGGGCCTGCTGGGCCTCCTGGCAGAGCTCGCGGATCCAGACGGCCGTCTGCTTGAGCGCGGTCGTCCGCCCGACCAGGGCGGTCAGCTCCGCGGCGCGTTCCGGCCTGGACGTGCCGGTGAGGCGCGGCTCGCCGCCCAGCTCGGCCAGGGCCAGCCGGAAGGGGATGCTCGCCAGGCCCGCGCCGTGGTCGTCGAGATCGGCCAGGACGTCGCGGCCGAGCCGGTCGAAGCCGCCGGACAGCCGCCGCAGGTCGTCGGCCAGTTGCGCGGCCACCCCGATGGCGCGGCCGTACGCGCCCAGGGCCTCCCCCGCCGTGCCGGGGGCGCCGGCAGCGGCGGCTCCGATCTGGCAGGCGGCGGCGCACAACGCCGCCGTGCCCGACCTGGACGCCAGTGCCAGCCAGTCGCGTGGGTCCGCGGGCTGGGCGGCGCGGGCGGCGGCGAGCTCGGCCATACGACCGTGGCTGGCCTCCTCGATGGCGCGGGCGAGCTGCGCGGTGAGCCGGATGTCCTGGGTAGCGCACAGTTCGAGTGCCCGCGCCAGGAACAGGTCGGCGGTGAGGACGGCGAACATGGTGCCCCAGTTCTGGCGGGTCGCGCGCGCCCCGCCGGAAGGGGTGACGTCCACGCTGGCCTGGGCGATCGCGGCCAGTACCGCCAGGTCGGTGGCCGCGGCCAGCGCGATCGGCGGGCGTCCGGGCACGCTCGGCTCGTGTGCGTCAGCCGGCACGCCGGTCTCGGCGGGCGTACTCGGTGATCGGCCCGGCTCGTACGCCGCGGCGGCCAGCAGGACGAGCAGCGCCGGGCGTGGCGCCATCAGGTACTCCTCCGACAGCAGGGCGGGCAGCCGGTCCAGGAACGGCCAGTCCTTGCGCACCGTGTCGGCGAGGATCTCCCCCATCTCCACCAGCGGAGCGGCCAGCCGCAGCCGCGGGTCGATGCAGTGGCGGATGTCGTCGAGCGCGCCAGGGGCGGTGGTCTCGAAGCCCGCGGTGTGGTCGGGCGCCAGCATGGCCCGCCGGGTCAGCGCGAACACGGGCCGGTCGGAGTCGAAGGTGTCCTCCAGGACTCGCCAGGCCAGCCGGTGCCGGTTGACGGCGTGCCGCCCGGTCTCCAGGTGCCCGCTGAACCTGCGGGTGAGCGTCGCCGCGTAAGCCGACAGGTCCTCGGCCGGGCCGCCGGTGAGCCGCGCGTCGATCGCCTCAGCGGCGATCTTCCCGGACTCCAGGGCGAAGCTGATGCCCTCGCCGGTGCCCGGGTTGACCATGCCCGCCGCGTCTCCAGCCAGCACCAGGCCTGGCTTCCACGACCGCGCGGGCGTGAAGCCGAAGAACAGGGGCGCGCCCTTCGGCGGGCCCTCCTGACGGGCGTCGGCGAACCACGGCACGGTGGCGCGCAGCTCGGCTACGAAGCGGTCGAACAGATCGCTGAGCCGGACCCCCGGATGCTTCTCCGCCACTCCCGCCCCGACGTTGGCGCGGTCAGGGCCGAGCGGGATGATCCATCCGTACGCCGGCAGCCGGGAATGGCTGGCGGGGTCGTCGAGCGGCATGTGGAAGCTCAGTGTGTCCTCCAGGGCCGGCACCCCGGAGAAGTAGGTGCGCATCGCGTAGCCGAGCCGGCCCTTGGCGCTCTCCACCAGCCCGGACTGCCGGGCCAGCTTCGAGGTGCTGCCGTCGGCCGCCACGACCACCCGCCCCCGGATGATCTCGTGGCCGTCCGGGGTCACGGCCTCGACCCCGCGCACCACGCCGTCCTCGCTGACCAGGCCGCGCACACGCACGCGCGGCCGGAAGACGGCGCCCGCCGCCACCGCCCTGCGCGCCAGCACGTGGTCGAGCAGCGAGCGGGGGACGACGATGCCGTACCGGCCACCGGCCGGATCCTCCCTCCCGTACCGGAAGGCCCTCGTGCTGCGCTCCCCCGCCGGGCCCATGGAGACCTCGAGCCCGCCGATCCCGAAGGCGCCCGGCAGGTCGCCGAGTACGTCCATCTCCCGCAGCAGCTCGACCCCCGCCCTGTTGACGGCATCACCGCAGCTCTTGTCCCGGGGGAAGGACGAGCGTTCGAGCAGTACCACCCGCCGTCCGCGCCGGGCGAGATGGTAGGCCGCGGCGGCGCCGGCCGGGCCCGCCCCGACGACGACCGCGTCCCACTCCATGCCTCAGCCCTTCGGGATGGGGCACGGGGCGACGCCGGCGCCCGACGGGGAGTCCGTCTCCTGACGGCCGGCGGACTGGGCGGGCAGCGCGCGGATCGTCCTGGCGTACAGGCGGCCGGACATCGCGACGTTGCCGAGACCGGTGCGAGCATCGCTGAGACCGGCGACGGCAATGCCGATGGCGGTGGTGATCCGGCTCTCCTGCGGGCCGGTGAGCTGCTCGGCGAGGAGGGCGAGCCGGTCCCGCGCGCCCAGCGCGGAGAAGTCGCCGGGCAGGCCGAGCACCGCGTCGAGCGCGGTGTCGATCTCCGCCCGCCCGGCGGCGTCCGCCGCGAGGTACCACTCCTTGAGCCGGCGGCCGGCCGCGCCGGGGTCGCCTGCGGTGCGCAGCCCGGCCATCGTCTCGGCCAGGGCCGAGAATCCGGCCTGACGGGCCTGGCTCATCGTGCCGCTCGCGGCGGCGTCCGCCGCCCCCGCGGTCGCGCCCAGCATCGTGCCGCCGCCGCCGAGCGCGATGCCGGTCGTCCTGAGGAAGCGCCGTCGGCTGGGGGTCTGGGGTGGTCGTTCCATGGACTACGGCTCCTAGGTACGGGGTACGGGCTCGTGACTCAGTACGGCCGCATGACGACGTAGCGGGCCAGGCGCGCCAGCGAGTCCTTCGGGTCACCGGCGGGGAGCCCGGCGAGGTGGGTCACGGCCTGGTGCGCGTAGTCCTGGGCGATGGCGGAGGCGCCGCTGATCCCGCCCGAGGCGATGATCGCGGCGCAGGCCTCCTCCTGCTCGGCCGCGGTCAGATCGTCGCGGCGCAGCAGCTCCCGCAGCCGGTCGGTGTCCGGGCCGCTCTGGTGCAGGGCGATCAGGACAGGCAGGCCGTACACGCCTTCGCGCAGGTCGGTGCCCGGCTGCTTGCCGAGGGCCGACCGCGGCGCGACGACGTCGAGAGTATCGTCGATGGCCTGGAAGGCCAGGCCGAGCGCTCTGCCGTAGTGGCCAAGCGCGTCCACGGCCGGCGGCGGCGCGCCCGCGAGGTGGGCTCCGGCGCGGCAGGAGAGCTCGAACAGCGCGGCGGTCTTGCGCCCCGCGATCTGGGCGTAGGAGTCGAGGCGGTGGTCGAGGTTGTAGGTGTTCTCCGCCTCCTGCATCTGACCCAGCGCCAGGGCGAGCATCGACTGGCTCGCCCAGGCGGTGACCACTTCGTCCACCTCCGCGAGCATCCGGATGGCCCGCGCGAACGCGAACGTCCCTGCGGTCACCGCCTCGGCGTCGCCGCGCAGGGCGTTGACCGTGGGCGAGCCGCGCCGGGTTTCGGCACGGTCCATGACGTCGTCGTGGTAGAGCGAGGCGACGTGCAGCAGCTCGACGGCGGCGGCCACACGCAGCAGGTCCTTCCTGGCTGCACCGGGCCCGCAGGCGGCGGCCAGGAAGAGCAGGGCCGGGCGGACCCGCTTGCCGCCGCGGCCCACCAGGTGGGCGGCGGCGCGGGCCAGGTCCGGGTCGTCCGACCGCACCGCCTCGGTCAGCACGGTGTCCAGGTCGGCCAGCAGGCCGGCGGCCGGTTCGTGGGTGAGCCAGCGGCCGATCTCGATGTTCCCTAACGCGCGAGGTCCCCTGCTAGCCATCGGGGTCCAGCACCGACCCCGTGGCGGCGGCGATCTGCTTGAGCTGCGCCAGCAGGTTGGGATCGTCCAGCAGGTTGATCAGCTGCCGGCCGGTCATGCCGACGATGCCGCGCTCCCGCACCAGTGCGAGCGTCTTCTCGGCCGCGGTGGCCTCGTCGGGCAGCATGAACTTGCGCGCTCTGGCCAGGGATTCCTCGGCGTCGTGGAGGAACTGCTCGCTGACCCTGATGTCGTCGCGGTCGGGGTTCATCAGGACGAGCTTCATGTCGCCGCCGTGCTGGGAGTACAGGGCCTGGGCGAAGGCCCGGTCGCTGTCGGGGACCTGCGGCTTGACCTCGGAGGAGCGGACCATGGCGGTGCGCTCGTTGAGGTAGAGGGTCTCGATCAGCCAGCGGCCGACCAGGGTGGTGGCGAGGAACTTGTCGCGGGCGTACGAGATCGACATCCATTCCTGGGTGAACGGCACGCCGGTCAGGTCCTCCGCGGTCGCCAGGAAGGGGCAGACGAAGGAGAGGAACGTACCGCCCGTGCCGCCTCGGCACACAACCGATCCGGAGTCGCCTCCCTGGGACATGGGCGTGGTGATGATCTGCCCGTCGAAGACGGCCACGCCGGCGCCGTACCTGATCGAGACGATCTCGTCGATGGCCGTGATGCGCCCTGTGGTGTACTCGGTCGTCCGGCCCGTCTTGTGGACCGGCGCGCCAGGTGGGCGGACGTCGTCGGCCGTCAGCACGGATCGGGCGGCCGGGCCGTGGATCATCTCGATGCCGAGCCGGGTGGTCACGTCGTTGATCGGGTTGAGGATGGTGTGGGAAGTGCTTCCGGCGAAGAGCAGGCCGACCGCGGGCTGCGCGACCGTGGGCCTGGTCATGTCGCCCTTGATGTCGTCGTAGACGACGCAGTTGTCGTCCAGGCGCGCGATCGCCGCGTCGATGCGGTTGTACGTCCCGTTGAAGACGATGTTCTCCCACCGGGTGAGGGTGGCGATCCTGTTGCCCGGCGAGATCGGCATGTCGTACGGGCCGGGCTGGTAGATCGGGTCTCCGGCCAGCGCGTCGTTCTCCGCCGCCAGCACGTGGTTGTTGGACAGGATGGCCACCTTGTCACCGTCGCGCAGGTCCTTGACAAGGCAGCCGAGGGTCCCGGCGGTGATTTTGGGATGGCCGACGCTGATGCCGCCCATCGCCGGGCGTTCCCGGTCGGTGAAGGCGAAGGCGTAGAAGTATCCGGACTCGACCACGTCGGTCTCGACGCTCGCGCCCTCGACCTCGATGCTCCTCGGGACGACGCGGCTGGGCGCCAGCTCGTTCTCGGGGGTTTTCCGGATGACGTGAACGATGCATGAGGGCGTGTCCTGCACCTCGCCACCGCGGGTCGGAGGGCCGAAGCCGATGCCGACGACGTTGGGGTCCTCGCGGTAACGCTCCCAGAGCTGGTCGCGTGCCTGGCGGACCAGGGGCCGCGCCCTTCGCCACTCCTCGGGTCCGGCCATCGGGCTCCCTGTGCTGCGGTGATCTTGCGTCCCAGATTCGGCAGTGACGGTCGGTTAGTCAAGGGGGCAGTAAAGGACCGAATCGATATTTCGGATGCTCCGCATCCTTTTCGGTCCCACCCTTACCGGGGCACCACAACGACGTCGCCCGACTGAGAGACCCCGATGGCCCGATTAAAGGTGAGCACTTTTCATGTCACTCGTGGTGAGCAAAGGTGCGCACAAGTGAAGCAAACTGTCCAGAATCGGCCATTATCCAAGCAACCATTGACGCGTCCGACCGTTGCATGATCATCTCGCAGGGGCAGTCCAGCCTCCATCCGAACGGCTCCCGGGAGCCCCGCATGTCCAAGGTGATCCAGCGCTTCACGCCCCCTAGAACCGCTTTCGCGGCCGTCGCCGCCGGCGCCCTCATGACCTTGACGCTGAGCTCGGCCGCGGCCGGATTCGACGCCAAGGCCCAGGCGCCCACCTGGACCGTCCCCATGAGCGGCATCGCGACCGGCACCGGCCAGATCTCCGCCCAGGTCGTCCAGGCCGGGTGGTTCATGTCCTGCAACACCGTCGAGGCCAAGGTCAGCGCCCGCCGCGGCACAGGCCTGCCGGGCGAGGGGGTCATCGCCATCACCGGCATCACCTTCGCCCCCGTGGGCGCCACCTGCGCAGCGCCCTTCGGCGCCACCCTGGACGTCACCGCCGACGTCCTGCCGCTGAAGTTCAACGCCACGGCCTTCGACGCGGCCACCGGCAAGGTCGCGGGCCGGGTGTCCGGGATCAGCGTCGGCGTGGAGAGCAGCGACGGCTGCGTCCTGACCGCCACCGGGCAGGCCGACGCCACCTACGACAACAGCAGCGGGGCGATCCTCGTCGAGGACACCGACCACGTGCGCATCGCGACGGTCAACGCCCGCTGCATCGCGGACGGTCTCAAGGTGGGGCACAACGTCATCGTCGAGGGCCGGTTCGACCTCGCGCCGCGCGGCGTCATCACCAGCCCGTGACCAGGCAGTTCGGTAACTAGCCGCTCACGATGGCCGGGGGCGGGCCGCTGTTGCCCGACTTTCGGGCGTGCCTTTGTCGAGTCCCGGGCAGCGTCATCTGTATGAATGGTGCAAGACGGACAAAGACCATCGTTGACGCCATTTTCCTCGGCTCGGCCTTGTTCGTGGCCGCGGCCTGCGGCAGCTCTGACCCACAGGCGGCGCCCGTGGAGGGCGTCGTCGCCGGCCTCACGTCACCGTCGGGGGCACCGGGTGACCCCAGCGGCGCTCCCGGCGATGCGGCGAGCCTCGAGAAGGCGGGCGCCGCGGCCATGAACGCCGTCGAGGGCTCCACGATCCTCTCGGTTCAGTCGGAGAACGGCGGCCGGCTCTGGGAGGTCCAACTGGCCGGATCCGACGGTACGGAGCGGCTGGTGGAAGTGGACACGTCAGGAAAGGTGATCTCAAGCCCCAGGAGCAAGGACACCGGCGAAGAGGAGAAGTCCAGGGTCATGGGCATCGTCAAGGACGCCGAGGTCACCTTCAAGGACGCGGTGGAGAAGGTGTCCTCCTCGGTGCCCCAGGGCAAGATCACGCACCTGAGCCTGGACCGGTACAACGGCAACCTGCTCGTCTGGGATGCCGATGTCGTCGCTCCGGACGGCGCCTGGCAAGGTCTCAAGGTCGACGCCAAGACCGGCACGGTGACCAAGAACGGCTGAGCGCCGTTTTCCACGCGTCACGCTTCCGTCGCCGGATGACAGAAGGCCGACGATGAGGGCACTGTCAGTCGGCCATGCCGATGACCTGCTCGACCGTTTCCGGCCGGTCGAGCGCCGCGTTTCCGGCGGAACGATGACCCGCCGCGCGGCGGAAGTGTGACACCGGGTCTACGGCATCAGTGCCCGAGCCCCGAGAAGTTTGTCTGGAGTGGCGAAAGGGGGCTGCCGGACAACCGCCGAGCCGTCGAAGCTGAGAGCCGGCCATCGCTGACCTGCGATGACGCCGGACTTGAACGTCGCATCGGCAACGGGGGAAGAGAACATGGCGCCTGTCACCGGCCCGCCAGGGGTCCGTTCACAGCGCCGCGTCGCGGGGATCGTGGGGGCGGCGCTGGCGTGCGGCCTCCTCGCGGCGTGCGCCGTCACGCCGGACGACGCCGGACCGGGGCCGGCCACGCTCACCGACGCCGACGAGGCCTTACTGAAGCGGGCCGAGCTTCTTCTCGTCCAGGCCTGCATGAAGCGTCAGGGCTTCCGGTATTGGGTGCCCGAGCCGCCGGCCGCGCAGGACCGGCGCGGCGCCGGTTTCGTCCTGGACGATCCGGCTTGGGCGCGCGAGCACGGGTACGGCCTGCTCGACCAGCGGCAGATGGAGGAATCGAAGAGGAACGACCTCAACAAGGCGTACCGCGACAGCCTGCCGCCCGCCGACCGCACCCGCTACTCCGTCGCACTGGGCGGCGGCGGGGACAACAAGGTGCTCACGGCCACGCTGCCCGACGGGGGGACGATCCACAACGCGCTCGGCGGCTGTCAGGCGTACGGCAAGGAGCGGCTCTACGGCGACCGTCAGAGGTGGTTCCGGCTGGAGAAGACGGCCACCAACCTGGTGCCTCTCTACATGCGAGAGCTCACCGGAGACCCGCGCTTCTCCACAGCGCTGACGGCGTGGTCGGCGTGCATGCGCCGGCACAGGCACACCTACGTCTCCCCCTCGGAGATCCGGGCCGCTCTGCCCGGGCTCACCGCGGACCTGGCCCCTGACCGGGCGCACGCTCTCGAGGTGGAGCTGGCCGTCGCCGAGGCCACCTGCGCGCGCACCTCCTCCCTGGCCGACACCGTCCGCGCCCTGCAGGCCCGGTACCGGGCCAAGGTCCACGAACGCTTCGCCGCCGAGCTCGACGCCCACGGACGCGTCGTTCGCGGCGCGCTCGAACGCGCGAGGAAGATCAGCGAATCCGGGGCCTGATCTTCCCGCCATCAGACGTCCGCGGCATCAGGCCGCGGATCAAGCACGCCTCACACGGGCGTACAGAAGGAGAGCACTCACGATGGGAAAGCTCCGCATCACCACGGCGATCATGGGTCTGACCGCCTTCATGACCGTCGTTCCCACGGCCGGCGCGACCTGGGCCGAGAGCGGCGCCGCACAGGCGCGGATCTCGCCCTGCAACCAGTACAAGGGCGCTCACGCCGACGGCAAGTTCTACGCGTTCGCCAGCGTTGACTGCGGCGGCTATCTCGGCGGGGACGAGGGCAACGACTCCGACTGGGGGCAGAGCGGAGGAGGGTTCAGCGGCGGCGACACGGACAAGGCCCTGTCCATCCTCAACGACGGCATTGACGTGGGTCTGCACATCGTCGCGGTCTACGACTACACCGCCTACACCTCCGCCCAGGGTTACCGCTGCCTGGATGTGGGCGACTGGGTGCCCGACCTGCGTCCCTACAGCTTCGTCAAGCCCAACGGCTCGCTGGGCGTGAACATGGCAAGGCAGATCTCCTCGCACCGGTGGGTGGCGCGGAGTGCCTGCACCGACGCCAGCATGATCGGCTGAGTCCGGACCACGAATCGCTGACTGGCCCGGCCCCGGCGCGGACCCGGTCCTGGCGTGATGTCTCGCGCGCCAGGACCGCCCGCCGCGAGGCCCCGGCCCGTCTCAGCCGACGTCTTGCGGTGAACCGCCGGCCGGATCCAATGGCTGCTCACGACGCCCCCGCGCAGGACACCGGCATGACGCGGATCCGCAACGCCGGAGACACCCTGACGAGGGCACTGCGCTCGTTGTGACCTGTAAGCCATGACCGTCACTTGGATGCGGTGTGCACCGGGATCTCTTCGGCGGGGTCCTGGTCGGCTTGCGAGCGAGCGTTGCGCAGGGCGGTCTCGACGCGGCGGTTGCTGGTCATGGTCGCGGTGACGGCCGTCATGGTGAGCAGGAGGCCGGCGGCGGCGTAGAGCGGGGTGCGCAGGTCGTAGGTGGTGGCCAGCCAGCCGCCGAGGAAGGCGCCGAAGGGGGCGGCGCACATGGCGAGCATGCGGGAGGTGGAGGCGACGCGGCCCATCAGGTGGGCCGGGACGATGGCCTGCCGGAGGGAGGGGCCGAGCACCATCGTGGCGCCCATGCCCGCCCCGCAGAGGGCGAGCGCGAGCCCGGCCACGTACGGGTTCGGGGCGGAGGCGAGCCCCAGGATGGCGAGGCCCTCGATGGTGGCGGTACAGGTCAGCGCGGTGCCGGTGCCCAGGCGCCGGCCGAGGAAGGAGGCGACGCCCGCGCCGAGCAGGCCGCCGGTGGCCTCGGCGGTGAGGAGCAGGCCGAAGCCGAAGGCGCCGATGCCGAGACGTTCGTGGGCGAACAGGGCCAGGACGGTCTCCACGGCGAGGAAGGCGACGTTCCCGACCGCCGGACGGAGCGCGAGCCCGAGCAGCAGCCGGTCCTTGAAGACGTAGGAGGCCCCGGCCCGCGCCTGCCGGAGCAGCGACTCGCGGGCGCTTGCGACCGGGCGCGGCACGGCGGGCAGCGACCGGACGAGCAGTGCGGACAGCGCGAACGACACCGCGTCGGCGAGCAGCGGAACCGAACGTCCGAGCGCGAGCAGCGCACTGCCCACAGGTGGCCCGGCGAAGCCGGACGCCGCGGTCTGGGTGCCGCGCAGGCGAGCGTTCGCGCGTTCCAGCTGGGCGGGGTCGCGGCCGAGCAGATCCGGCAGGTACGCCGTGGCGGCCGTGTCGAAGAACAGCCCGCCGAGGGCGAGCAGGAACGCGAGGGCCGCCAGCAGCGGGATGCTCAGCACGTCGAGCGCCGCCGCCGCAGCGGGTATGGCGAGCAGCGCCGCACGCGCGGCGTCCGTGACCCACATCGTGCGGCGGCGGTCCCAGCGGTCCACCAGCGCACCGCCGAGCACGCCGAACAGCAGCCAGGGCAGCGTCCCGGCAGCCGTGACGATGGCCAGCGCCATCGGATCCCGCGTCAACGTCAATGCCAGCAGCGGCAGCGCGGCATGCGTCACGCCGTCACCGAGCGAGGACACCGTCTGCGCGGTCCACAGTCTCCCGAACCCAGCCGGCAGCTTCACCGCATCCTTTGGGGTCACTTGGCGTCCCCCTCGACCTGCCGGCGCGGAGCCGGCCGGAACAGCGCGAAGACCAGCGACACGTCGGGAAGCGATGGATCAGACAGCGTCCGGTACTCATCCGCCAGTGCTTGCAGGCGTGCCCCCAGCTCCGTGAACTGCTCATCGGTGAGTCGCAGATGGGCCATGCGTACGTGCCGCTCGCCATCCACCGGCGACGCCTCCAGATCCGCCACCGCATTCCGGAGCAGCACGTCCGGCTGCCCCGGCCCTGGATCCGGCAGCTCGATCGACCGCGCGGCCATCGCGTAGTACCGCTCGATGACCCCCCTCACTTTCCGCGTCCGCACCACCTTCACCAGGCCGGCCCGCTCCAGCAGCCGCACGTGATAGCTGGAACTCCCCTTCGCAAGGCCCATCCGCTGGGCGATCTGCGTGATCGTCGCCGGTTCGAAGCGGAGCATGGCCATGATCCGGTGACGCGTGAGATTGGAGACGGCGCGTAGTTGCTCGTCAGTGGTGACGTGAAACGTCTCGGGGAGATCATCGGTAGACATGCAGGCAATGGTCAACGATTCTTGACCATTGCGCAAGGGGTTTGGGCCCAGCAATATGGCGGCTGTTCGAGGGCAGTTCGCGCACCAGCTCGACCGACCCGTGAAAGCCCTCGGACATTGGCCGGCGAGGCGGACGTTTCGCGTCTCGTGAGGCGCGAGAGCTGGAGAAGGCCGGGGAACAGGTGGGCGGGCGGTCGCACCAGGCAGCGTTCACCACGAACCTGGTGCGTACAAGGACGGCCCAGTTGCGTCGCGAGCGGCCTCTGTTCCTTGCCACAGCGCTACGGACTCGATCAGGCGAGCAACCGGTCGACCAGCCCGTCGAGGTAGTCAGGGGTGAGCGGGCCCGCGCCGAACAGGACGCGCATGTAGATCGGCGCCAGGAGATGGTCCAGCACCTCCAGGGCGTCGGGCGGGTCCACGCCGCGGTCGCGGGCACGGTCGAGCATGGCCTGCAGCTGCCTGGTGCGGTCGGCCAGGAGCTCGTCGCGCGCCTGAAGGCCCTGCTGACCCTCGCCCGACAGCGCGATGGTCAGCCGCACCAGCGCCAGGCCGTCGGGTCCGGTGACCTCGCGGGCCACGATGGCGGCGTAGGTCCGCAGGTCGCCGGCCAGGCTGCCGGTGTCAGGCATCGGCGCCTGCGCGTTGAGCCGGGTCAGCAGCACATCGCTGAGCAGGGCTTGGAGGTTGCCCCAGCGGCGGTAGAGGCTTGTGTCGGCCACGCCCGCGCGGGCCGCGATCTCGCCGACGGTGAAGTTCCCGTAGCCGCGCTCGCTGACCAGGTCGGTAACGGCCTGGTGCACTGCCGCGCGCACTCGGGCGCTGCGCCCGCCGGGCCGCTTAGCCTTCCCCTGCTCATTCATACCCCCACCTTAACGCAGTCGAGACTTGCGTTAGAGTCTCTCCTAACGCAGTCATTAACTGCTTTAGGAGGATGTGCGTGAAAGCGTTGCTCACCCTGACCTGCGCAGGTCAGTTCATGGTGCTGCTCGACAACACGATCGTCGGCGCCGCCCTGCCCGACATGCAGCAACGGCTTCACACCGGGCTGACCGGCCTGCAGTGGATCGTCGACGCCTACGTGCTGCTGGTGGCCATGCTGCTGCTGTCGGGCGGCGTGTTCGCCGACCGGTTCGGCCGCAGGCGGGTGTTCCTGGCCGGGGTGGTGGTGTTCACGGCCGCGTCGGTGGTGTGTTCGCTCGCGCCCTCGATCGGCTGGCTGATCGCCGGGCGGGTGCTGCAGGGCGTCGGGGCCGCGGCACTGAGCCCCGCCTCACTGGCGCTGCTCGCCGCCGCCTATCCCGCCCCGAAGGAACGCGTCAAAGCGATCGGGTTGTGGGCCGGGTTCAGCGGCATCGGCCTGGCCGCCGGACCGCTGGCCGGCGGGATCCTGGTGGAGTCCTTCGGCTGGCCCGCCATCTTCCTGGTCAACGTGCCCATCGGGGCGGTCCTGCTGCTGGCCGGGCTGCGCGTGCTGGGCGAGTCCCGCAACCCGGACGCGCCGCCGATCGACGTCCCCGGCACGGTCCTGTCCGCCGCGGGCGTGGGCGCGGTGACCTACGGCCTGATCGAGGGCGGCTCCCGCGGCTGGACCTCGCCGGTGATCCTGGCCGGCTTCGCCGCCGGACTGGCGCTGCTGGCCGCGTTCGTCGTCGTCGAGGCTCGGGTGCCGACGCCGATGCTGCCGCTCCGGCTGTTCCGGCAGCGGCTGTTCACGGTGTCCAACACGGCGATGGTCGTGGTCGGGTTCGCGCTGATGGGCTCGTCGTTCTTCTTCTCCCAGTTCTTCGTCTACGTCCAGGGCACCTCGATCCTGCTCGCCGGGCTGCAGACCCTGCCCGTCTCGCTGGCCATGGTGATCGTCAGCCCGTACGCGGGCCGGCTCGCGGCCCGGTACGGCTTCCGCGTCGTCGCCGGCATCGGCCTGGCACTGGCCGGGCTGGGCCTGCTGGCACTGGGCTTCGTCCACGCCGATACCGGCTACGCAAACGTGTGGTGGCGGCTGGCGCTCGCCGGCATCGGGTTCGCTCTGACCATGTCGCCGCTGACCGGGGCCGCCATCCAGGCAGTCAGCCCGCAGGAGGGCGGCCTGGCCTCGGGCGTCAGCAGCACCACCCGGCAGATCGGCGCGGTGCTCGGCGTGGCGGTGCTCGGCGCGATCGTCCACACGCGGGAGACCGGCGGCGCCTCCTTCGCATCCGGCCTCAACAGCGCCTTCCTCACGGCGGGTGCCGTGACGCTGGCCTGCGCCGTATTCACCGGCCTGTGGCTGACCGCAGCCCGGACACCGAACGGCATCCGGGCCGAACAGCCAGCTGGTCAGGCAGCCAGCGAGCCGCTGACAGCTCCTCCCAGCCGGCTCACGTCTTGAGCCGCTCGGCGCAGGCCTGCTGGGTCATCCGCAGCCCTTCGGCGCCGAAGAACACCCGCAGCGGTGAGCAAGCCGCCGGTTATGAGGTCAAGTCGGGTGGTGGGGCTACGGCCGGCTCAATGATCTCGGCCGACCCTTACCTTCTGGGCGATTCCGGCCCCTTCGCCGTCACCGTGGCACCCGTCGACCATGCCGTACCGATCGCCACGATGCGCCGGGAGGGCACCGACGGGGAGTTCGAAGGCGGGCTCTCAACCGTCCCGCGCCCCTCTACCCGGCGAGTTCCACGAACACCGGCTCCTCCCCGACGCGGAGGCCGTCACGGGGGCCGACGGTGCTCTCCGTCCCGTCGAGCCTGTGCAGGGTACGCGCGTTCACTGTGACGGTCGCCGTGCCGGCGTGCGTCCACAGGATGGCCGCTTCGTAGCGCCGGTCCGGCTCCACAACGGTGAACAGGCATTGCCAGACGTTCGCCGGCAGGTCGATGGCCATTCCCTGGCCACAGGAGTAGCCGCGGGCATGGGCGAGCCAGCGTTGCAGTTGCTCGACCGCCAGCGCGGCCGGGGTCGGCGGCCGCCCCACCAACTGGAGCTGGAGGGGGATGGTGGTGCCACCCCAGTTATAGAAGTACATGCGCTCGACGTTGAGGTAGCGCGCGTAGAGCCCGGTGAGGTAGAAGCGGACCGCATAGTCACGAGCCCGGCTCTCGTCCAGGGGCGCCTGCAGGGTGATGTCGTACGTGGTGCCGGTGCTCCAGAGCCGGGGCTGGATACCGGCCTGATGGAACGTCTTGTCGGTGGTGGCGGCGAGCTCCAGCATGGACTCCGGCGGGTCGGCCGCCGTGCGCTGGTGCAGTTTGATTCCGGCGACGTCGCACGCGTCGTAGCCCCCCAGCGCGGCGAAGCGCCACAGCAGTTCGCGCCCTTCCTCCTCCCACAGCCGCCCCATGCCGGGGCACACCAGCAACGCCGCCGGATCAGCGGACCGGATGACGCGGGCGGCCCGGCGCGTCATCTCCGCCATGGTGGCCATGCTCCCGCTGTAGTACCGGAGGTCGTTGGCCAGGGCCCAGAGCTCATAGGCTTCGATCCGGCCGCGATACCGCCTGGCCAGCGCGGTCACGTAAGCGTCCCAGTCGCGGAGGTCGTCCGGCGGGGACGTACGCGATCCGTCGGGGTACGGGCCGGCCGGGCCGGCCGGGCTGGCCCAGCGCGGAGTGCCGCCCAGGACGAACAGCACGGGCAACCGGGCCCGGCGCGCCCCGTCGATCAGCCGGTCAAGCACCGACCAGTCGAATTCGCCGCGGCTGGGCTGGATGCCCGCCCAGCGGGTGCCGCTGTCCCACAGGCGGGCCGCACCGACGCGGAACGCCGGCATGGAGCCGGTCGAGCTGTTGATCGTGATCCCGAACAGGGCGGCCGGCACGGGTTTCGCCGGGAGCGTCCAGGTGCCGGCGCTGATCTCCGGGCCCGCCTCCCGTACGGGTGCCGGGGCCCGTCTGCCCTCCCCCGGCACGACCATGATCAGCAGCAGCATCGTCAGGCAGGCGGTCACCAGGACGGCGAGAGACCTCCGGACCCTCGCGGGCCTCCACGGTCCGGCCGGAACCTGCTCGACCGCCCCCTCTACCGAGCCCTGCGCCGGGCTCTCGGCCGGGCCGCCATCCGTGGGCGCGGCGGCCGGCTGTTCCCCACCGGCCCCCGCCACGATCGCCGCATCCCACAACCGGCAAAGCCGCGAGATCTCGGCCGGGCGCGCACCGCATAATCGCGCGATGCGCTCCACGGTTCCAAATTCCTGCGGTATTGAACGGCCGGTGCAGTATCGGTGAACGGTTGATTTACTTGCATTAATGTTCCAGCCGATCCACTGGTAACTGTGCCCGCTGCGTTTTTTCAATATCGTCAGGAGCGAACCCAGCTCTTCGGCGGGTGTCGACATCGCCTCACGGCCTCCGTCCCAGGTCCGTTGCGTCCCCGCACGTCAGACAGGGCTCAGCGTACCAGTCGTCCCAGATCGCCTACCACCCGTTGCGGGCGGGGACGCCGGTCGCCCACGCTGAGCCCGGACACGGAAGGCGCCATCACGTGAACAATGCGAAAAGCGATACGCGAGTTACGCGCTCATAATGATCCGGCACGTGGCCTCCCCGGAAAGGAAGTCACCCTTAA
Organism: Nonomuraea rosea; assembly: GCF_039539705.1. Classification (NCBI taxonomy): domain Bacteria; kingdom Bacillati; phylum Actinomycetota; class Actinomycetes; order Streptosporangiales; family Streptosporangiaceae; genus Nonomuraea; species Nonomuraea rosea. The sequence goes on from NZ_BAABDQ010000041.1 coordinate 47,948, forward strand.
AACGGATCAGACCTGCCACAGACCGTTTCTGATACCGCGCCGACCGGGCAGTGACGGGCTCGCCCGAGCCCGACCGGAAACGGGGCGAAGAGAGGGAGTGTCATGAACATGCGGAAGGGACCGATAGCGGCCGCCACCGGCCTGGCCGTCGCCGGCACGCTGTGGATGGGAGGCGCCGCCGGCGCGGAAGTGCTGGACGAGTCCTGCGGCTCTACGGGCTGCTCGTCATCCGTGAACGACAGCGGCACCGGGGCGACGGCCGTGTTCAACTGGTGCCTGAGCAGCGGCACCACGGGCACTCTGACGACGACCGAGCCGACCTGCGGGAATCAGAAGACCTACTGGCTGTCGGCGGGAGGCGGGCACACTCCGTGGAGCGAGGACTGGGACACGCTTCGGATCGACGCCGGCTGGTGTTACAAGGTGAAGTTCACCCTGCCCGGCCAGCCTGACAACACCACCAGGTACGACCGGCGGGGTAAGTCGGCGGCCTGGGTCAAGGTCGAGGACTTCTCGGACGCGCACATCCTGGCCCAGTCGTCGTCCTCTTGCCCCTGACAAGATTCCGGCGGGGCTGACAACCCCGATCGCGGCTGTGGGGCCCTTCGCAGACGGAGACCCACAGCCGCACACGGCCGACGCTCAGCCGGTGGGCGTGCGCCTGTCACTGCCGGTCCGTCCGACGCCGGCGGGGATCGGGGTGGACGACTTCGTTTCTCCGCAGACGGCACCGCTACGCCACGGTGATCATCGACGCGGTGCCGCGGGAGCGGATCGACGTGCTCGCCGACCGTCAGGCCGGCACCTTGCAGGCGTGGCTGCGCGCCCATCCCGGCGTGCGGGTGGTGTGCCGTAACCCGAATCGACCTGACGATCAGTTCGTACACGGGGACTAAGTGTCCTGCAGCGGCTTGCCGGCGGTTTCGGCCACGGTGAACGCCGAGACCAGGCTCACCAGCGCCGCCCCGATGAAGAACCATGTCGGCGCGAGCCGGTCACCGGTGGCACCGAGCAGTGTGGTCAGCAGCAAGGGGGTCATCCCGCCGAAGACGGAAGTGGCGACGCTGTAGCCGACCGACAGCCCGCTGTACCGCAGGGCGGTGGGGAACATCTCCGCGATTGCGGCCGACATCGGACCGGCGTACGCGCCCACGAGGAGCCCGATCAGCAGATGAGCCGCCATGTAGGACACGGCGCCGCCTTGGAGAAGCAGGAAGGCCGGATAAATCAGGACCGCAGCCGCGAGTGAGACCGCGATCAGGCACGGCCGGCGGCCGAACCGGTCGGAGGCCGCGGCGCTGATGAGCGCGGCAATGGTGCCGGTCATCAGCGCCACCAGCGCGGCGACGAATGCTTGCGTAGGCACCACCCCGAGGATGGTCTGGGAATAGGTCGGCAGATAGAGGAGCAGGTACGCGCCGCTGGTGCCGTAGACCACCAGGCCGACCACCTTCAGCAGGGCCCGGCCGTGGGTGCGCATGAGGACGGCGAGCGGTGCCGAGTGCACACCGTCCCCGCCGCCGCTCGCGGTGCTGAACAGGGCCGGATCCCGCAGCTTCTTGCGCAGGTAGAGCCCAATGACACCAAGGGGAAGCGCCAGCAGGAACGGGAGCCGCCAGCCCCAGGACGCGAGCTGATCCGGCCGGAGCGACTGCGCGATCAGCGTCCCGATCAGCAGCCCGACCGCTGCGGCGAGGAACTGGGTCGAGACGGCCAGGCTTGCGTACAGTCCGCGCCGCGGCAGCGGTGCGGACTCCACCATGAAGGACGCTGCGCCACCGTACTCTCCACCCGCTGCGAAGCCCTGAACCACGCGGAGGAGCACCAGCAGAACCGGTGCGGCCACACCGATGGCGGCAGGGCTGGGGATCAGCCCGATGGCTGCGGTCGATGCCGACATCAGCAAGATGACGGCCGACAGCGTCCGACGCCGCCCGATGCGATCTCCGAGATGCCCGAACAGTAGCGCGCCTGCGGGACGTGCGACGATGGCGACCCCGAAGACAGCGAATGTCGTCAGAAGGCTGGTCATCTGGTCGTCGGAGGCGAAGAACACGACGGCGAGGCTCTTCGCGAAAATCGCGTAGAGGGCGAAATCAAACCATTCGACGAAATTGCCGATGGCGACCGCGATGATGGTTCGCCGGGTGAGAGCCGTGGGACCACCGGCCGGCACGGAGACCTGTGGGTCGGCCATGTATCTCTCCTGAAGGGGGGAAGGCAGATCGAAAGGTCCGGAGGGTGGAGGTTTGGACGACTTCCGCAGAGCCCACCTCTCGCACAGGCAACAATGGGGCAGCATAAACGTTCAGTCAAGACTGAATATTCATTTTTTTCTGAGAATTCAGTCGGACGGGACGCGGCGGGCGGCCATCTCTTCGACCAGCCCCCGCAGGATCTCCACCAAAAGATCTGGATCCTGCTGCGGAACAGCGTGCCCGCTGTTCGGGGCCTCGATCAGGCGCCCGTCGTCCAGCGTGGGAAGCCACGCGTCGTACGCGGAGCGGATCATCGCCCGTTCCCTGCGCTCGGCCTTGCCGCCACCCGTGCCGACCACGGCCACGACGGGGACCGCGGGCATCTCGGGCGACAGTGACCGCAACGCGGGCGCGACGGTACGCATCTCCCTGCCGGCCTGCTCCCACGTGCCGGGGCTGCTCAGCTCGTCGAGGAGCCGGTTTCGCATGGATGCGGGCAGCCCGGCGAGCATCGTACCGAGTCGTCCCTTGCCCGCTTCGAGAGAGCGCCGCAGCCGGCCGCGTTTCGCCCTGCGGACCTGCGCGGCGAACGCGACCCGGTTGAGCAGCGCCATGGCGGGATGGGTGAAGAGGGTTATGCCCTCGTGGGTCGCGTCGACGAGCACGACGGCGGCGACCCGCTCGGCGTGCGCGGCAGCGTAGAGCCGGCTGAGCACCCCGCCCCAGCTATGCCCGACGAGCACCAGCGGATCGCCGGCGCCGGCGTTCCCGAGGACCTCTTCAAGGTCGAGCAGGGCCGCTCCGGGCGAGGCTTCGCCTTCACCGCTGCCGCCGTAGCCGACTCGGTCGTAGGCGATGACCGTGGCGAACGCGGCCACCCGGTCGAAAATCAACTCCCACCCGCTGCTACTGGCGCCGATGCCCGCCTCGAAGAGCACCGTCGGGGACCCGGTGCCTGCGCGCGTCCAGGACAGCCGGCGCCCATCTCGGATCGCGCTCCCCTCGCTGCGTGCCGGCGGCGGCGGGCTGTGGTCGGCGGTCATGTTCAATCCTCCCTGAAGGGTGCGGTGAGATCGGCGACGGTCCAGGCCATCGCGATCGCGCACCCGCCGACCTCCCCATCGTCGTTCGACATGTCTTGGCTTCCGAACCGGCCGAGCGATCATGGTGGTCCGGGAGAGGTCCAGGGTCGCTCTTGAGCTTGTACTGTGCGCTACAACCTAAGTTCAGTCAATAGTGAACTTTCAGTTATTTCTGATCGATGGGGAGGATCGATGTCCTAGACGGCCGGCGGCGGCGCGATTGACGAGAACCATCAAACCCGTGATCACCAGGCGGGAGTGCGAGCCGATCCTCATATCGCGGTGAGCGTTACGGACAGGGATCTTTCAAGTACGGGCCCAACGCTGATTGGCGCCGCCGTTGCAGGACCAGATGGTGAGCTTGGTGCCGTTGGCGGTGGCGTTGTTCGGCACATCCAGGCACTTGCCGGCGCCGACGGCGGTGATGGTGCCGTCGGCGTTGAAGCGCCACTGCTGGTTGGACTGCCCGTTGCAGTCCCAGATGATCACATTGGTGCCGTCCGCGCCGCCGCGGTCGTAGACGTCGAGGCACTTGGTCCCGTAAATGCGTAGCTCACCGTTCGCGGTGGGCGTCCACTGCTGGTTGGCCTGGCCGTTGCAGTCCCAGATCTGCGCTTGCGTACCGTTGGCCTGGGAGGCGCCGGTGGCGTCCAGGCACCGGCCCGAGCCGGCCCCCTTGATCGTCCCCGAGGGAGTCGGGACGATGCCTCCTCCGGTCACGATGTACATCGCCGCCCCGTGCCCGGGGACCGACGCGCTGATCGTCCCGGACGAGGTGGACGTCGTGTGCGCCCACAGGTCGCGGACCGAGTAGGAGGACGCCGAGCCCAGCCCCAGGGCCGAGGCGGTGGTGGAGAGCGTCGAGGTCGAGGTGCCGCGGTTGAGCAGGACGACCGCGACCGAGCCGTTCGCCATCGGCTTGCGCCAGACCTCCAGGTTCCCGTTGTCGCTGATCTTGTGGCCCTGCCTCCCGCCCCAGTCCTGGTTGACCGCGATGACTTCGGTGTTCGTCAGGATGGACAGGGTCTCCGCGCTCATCGAGCGGAGGTCGTTGCCCGCGATGAGCGGCGCGTTCAGCAGCGACCACAGGCTGAAGTGCACCCGCCCCTCGGTCGCCGTCAGCGAGCCGACGCCCACCTCCAGCATGTCGGGGTCGTTCCAGCCGCCCGGCCCCGAGTACGCCTCAAGCCCGACCTGCTGATCCAGGATGCCCGTGATGGAGCTCCAGTTCGCCGCGATGTCGCCCGTGGTGCGCCAGGAGTTGCCCACCGGCATCCCCCACGTCCACACACTTTCCTGGCCCCAGTTGCACAGGCTGTACGCGATCGGGCGCCCGGTGGCGGCCAGCGCGTCACGCATGGCGGTGTAGCGCTGCTGCCCGTTCCTGCCCTGATGATCGCCGCAGTTGTCGTACTTCAGGTAGTCGATCCCCCAGGACGCCCACAGGGCGGCGTCGCGCTGTTCGTAGCCCAGGCTGGCCGGGTACCCCGCGCACGTCGTGGTGCCCGCCGAGGAGTAGATGCCGAGCTTCAGCCCTTTGGCATGAATGTAGTCCGCCAGGGCCTTCATGCCGCTGGGGAACTTCTGCGGGTCCGGCACCAGATCGCCGCTGGCGTTGCGGCTCTTGGTGGACCAGCAGTCGTCGATGTTGACGTACTTGTAGCCCGCCGCCGCCATGCCGCTGGAGACCATGACGTCCGCGGTCTGCCGGATGAGGCTCTCGTTGATGTTGCAGAAGAAGGTGTTCCAGTCGTTCCACCCCATCTGCGGTGTACGGGCGAGCCCGTTGTCCAGCGCGATGGCCGGCGACGACGCACCGCCGACCACGACCAGGGAACCGGCGGCCAGTAACACCGCCAGAGCCCGTCGAATGATGTGACGCATCTGACTCCTCCTCATGCGATGACCGCTGGGCCCCCAGTGAAGGTGGAGGTGAAGGCCGCAGAGATCCGGGCGCGTACCGACGGGGTCTCCTTCAAGGAGACCGGTCAGGAGGCGCCGCAGGAAAGGGTGGGTGTGGCCGCGGTGCCGTTGGCGGTGAAGCCGAACGTGGTGGTTCCGCCCGCCGCGATCGCGCCGTTGTAGGTCTCGTTGCGGACGGTCACGCCGGCTCCGGAGCCGGAACGGACTCCGCTCCACAGGCTGCTGATCGTCTGTCCGCCCGGCCAGGTCCAGCCGGCCGTCCAGCCGTTGACGGCGCTGCTGCCGGCGCGGACGGTGACGGTGGACTGGAAGCCGCCGGACCAGGAGTTCACGGTCTGCATCGTGGCCGTGCACTCACCGGTTCCCGGCGTCGGGGTGGGGCTGGGCGTCGGGGAGCTTGCGAACTGGGAGAAGAATTTCCATACCTCTGCCTTGGTCCAGGTGGTGATGCCGCTCTCGGCGTACGTACCGTCCACCGGACCGGGCATGTGGCCGTTGTCGAACGCGGCCCAGACGACCGGATAACCGGCCTGGCACCCCGTATAGGTGGTGACGATGTGGCTCCGGCTGCCTTGACCCGGCTCAGGCGGGTTCTGCGCGGTGCAGCCGTTGTTGCGGACGAATCTGTCCCGCAGCGACCGTCCCTGCGAGATGTTGAGCACCGTGTCCCCGATGCCGTGCAGCCCCATGTACGCGATGGGCTGAGTCCCGCCGCCGCACCCGCTGAGCTGCGCGCCGGAGAAGACCGCGACCGCACGGAAGACCGTCGCCCGCGAGCAGGCGAGCGAGAAGCTCATGCCGCCGCCGTAGCTGAAACCGGTGGCGAAGCGTTGCGAGGTGTCGACGCAGAGATCCGCCTCGACGAGCCGGATCAGGTCGTCGACGAAGGTGACGTCCTCGCCGTTGGTGTTCGCCCAGCCGTTGTTGAAGCCCTGGGGCGCGATGAAGATCGCGCCGTTGTTCGACAGCTGCCTGAGGCCGTAGAAGGACCAGGGATATCCGCTGGTTCCGCCGGAGTCGACGTCGGTGGCGGTGCCGCCCCGCCAGTGGAAGCCGAAGATCAGCCGGTACGGAGTGCTGTTCTGGTAGTTGTCGGGGAGCCGGAGGATGAAGGAGCGGTTCTGGCCGCTGGTCTGGATCGACTGCGTGCCGCTCCTCAGTGTCGGGGTCTTGCCGCATCCGGCGGTCGTCGCAAGGGCGCTCGCGGACGCCGTGGACCTGGCGACGTCGCTGCTCATCGCCGCATGGCCGGTTGCCAGAACGAGAAGTGCCGCGATCGCGATCGCTCCGAAAATCGTGCTGTGCCTTGACATCACATGACTCCGATTCGGGATCACTGGAATGAGGCGTCGTCGATGGAGAAGCCGTCGGTGAGCTGGAGGTAGCTCGTCGTGCCGGTGCCGCCGTTGAACTGCCACCAGTTCACGTTGAACAGGAAGCCGGTGCCGCCGGTGTACTTGAGGTACAGATCATGGGTACCCGTCGCGCCGTTCACCGGGCAGGTGACCGTCGTCCACGCCTGCCAGCCGCCGGTGCCCGGGACGGTGCATGCCCCGACCAGCGCGCCGTTGACGCCGTCCAGGTGGAGCTCGATCCGGCCACCGCTGGTCGCGGAGGCTGCCCGCGCGGTGAAGGATGTCGCGCCGGAGCCGAAGGCGACGCCCTTGACCTTGGTGTGGTCCCCGTTCTCGATCCACCCGACGTTCATGCCGCCCTCGCTGGAGGGCTCGGTCTCCACACCGGACTCCCAGGCGATCGTCTCGGCCTCCTGGCGGACGTACGGGTTCAACGTGCCCACCTGCGGTGCCCCGGTCGTGGTCATGGTGATCGCGGGAATGGTTCCGTCGGCGTTGTAGGTGAACTTCTCCACGGCCACGGAGCGGGTGAAGCCGCCACCGCCCGCCAGGGCGCCGTTGTGGTAGAAGAAGTAGGAACCGCCGTTGAAGTCGATGACGCCGGGGTGGTTGGTGAAGCTGCTGCCCTGTGTGGGCATGACCGTTCCGCGGTAGGTCCACGGGCCGGTGGGGCCGGGGGCCGTCGAATAGCCGACGAACTCCGAGCAGCATTTCGCCGCGAAGACGTTGTAGTAGAGGCCGTTGCGTTTGTAGACCCAGGGCCCCTCTTCGTACAGGGTCGGACGGCTCGTGTTGCCGGTGCGGGTGCCGAACCCGGCGGTGGTGAGCGGGATCTGGGTGGGGCTGCCCGAGTATGAGATCATGTCGGCGTTGAGCCGCACGTACCACAGGTTGGGGTTGCCCCAGTACAGGTAGGCCTGCCCGTTGTCGTCGATGAAGACCGTGGGGTCGATCTCGCCGTTCCTGACCAGAGGGCGCCCGATGGCGTCGGTGAACGGACCGGTGGGGCTGTTCGAGACCCCGACGCCGATGGCCATCTGGCCGCTCGCCCGGTCCTTCACCGGTACGTACCAGTAGAACTTGCCGTTCCTGTAGACGGTCTGGCCCGCCCAGGCGTCCGCGCTCGCCCAGCTGAAGGTGGCCACGCTCATCGGCGAGCCGTGGTCGGTCCAGTTCACCAGGTCCGCGGACGACCAGACGCGCCACTCCTTCATGGTGAAGTACGTCGAGCCGTCCTCGTCGTGTCCCGTGTAGAGGTACACCCGGCCGTTGTGCACCAGCGGGGCGGGGTCGGCGGTGTAGATCGTCTGGACGATCGGATTGTCCGCCCTCGCCGTACCCGGGCTCACCGTCACGGCGCAGAGCAGCGCCATGATCAGAAGCACACCGCGCCTCGCAATGACGCCGGGCCGAAGGGGAGGTGTGACGTTCATGGTCACCTTCTGAAGTCGAGGACGAGAGGCCGCAGCGGGGGTCAGGTACGGGTCCAGCGTTGGTTGGCGCCGCCGTGGCAGGTGTAGAGCTGGAGCCGGGTGCCGTTGGCGGTGCCCTGGCCCACGGCGTCCAGGCACCGCCCGGACTGCACCCCGGTGATGGTGCCGTCCGCGTTCAGGCGCCATGTCTGGTTGGCGCCGCCGTGGCAGGCGTAGATCTGGACGCCGGCGCCGTTGCCGGTGCCGGCCGCGTCGAGGCATTTGCTGCCGTACACCCGCAGCTCGCCGGCCGAGGCGGCGGCCCACTGCTGGTTGGCGCGCCCGTTGCAGTCCCACAACTGCACCGCGGTGCCGTCGGCGGTGGCGGCGCCGGGCACGTCCAGGCAACGCCCGGAGCCGGCTCCCTTGATCTGCCCGGCGGGGGGTGGAGTGGACGATCCGTCGTCCAGGCCGAAGAAGCGGATGGCGTACGCGGCCATCCCGGTGTGCGGCAGGTCGTGACCGGCGCCGGTGATGGTGTACGCCTCGACCTGCCCGGAGCCGAAGACCCGCCGGGTCCAGCCGGATTGCGGGCTGTCAGTGGAGGCGGGGGTCTGGCTCAGTCCGTGCGCGTTGGTCCACTGGTCGACCTCTTCCTGCAACATCGTGTACGGCAGGACGGAGTCGGCGGTGCCGTGCCAGGCCGTCACGCGCGGGCGGGGGCCGGTGTAGCCGGGGTAGGCGTTCCTGACCAGGTCACCCCACTGCTGCGGTGTCTTGTCCCCGCATCCGGCGGGCCCGAGGCAACCGTAAGGAACCCCCGAGAACGGCGCGCCGGCCTTGAACACGTCCGGGTACGTGGCGAGCAGGTTGTTGGTCTCCATCGCACCGGAGGAGAAGCCGGTGGCGAACACCCGCTGCGGGTCACCGTTGTAGCGTTGCAGCACGTAGTTCGTCATGGAGACGATCGACACCGGGTCGCTGCCGCCCCCGTGGCGCAGGGCCTCGTTCGACCACACGTCGAAGCAGTTCGACAAGCCGTTGGCGCTCTTGTTCGCCTGCGGGTAGATGACGATGAAGCCGTACCGGTCGGCCAGCGAGGCGAACTCGGTCCCCTGGTGGAAGCCCGGTGCCCAGCCGTTGCAGCCGTGCATCGCCACCAGGACGCCCGGCTGGGACGCCACTCTGTCGGGGACGTAGAGGTACATCCGCAGGCCGCCGGGGTTGGCGCCGAAGCTGGTCACTTCGGTCAGGACCGCCGCCGACGCTCCCGGCGCAGCCGTGAGGAACACCGAAAGAGCGGCCGCCGTGATCACAGCCGCCAGGGCGGCTCCGATGCCCGCGTACCTTCTCGTACGCGGTTCGCCTCGCTTCATTGTCCCGCCTCTCCGTTGTTAGCGCTAACAGGCCGCTTACTGGTGGCGGACCGGAGCAAATACGAGACAGAAACGTACTGTCAAGAGAGCCTTAGCTTTCAGCGGACCGGAGGAGAGTGTGGCCGGGCGCGCTCACCTCGAATTATCGAGTCAGGCCGCACCGATCAGCGTGATGGCCGCCCATGAAACTTTCACCTGAGCTGTGACTGGCGAGTCCGGCCGAAAGTTTCAGCGCCATGGCTCGCACATGAGGTCAGGAAACCAGCAGGTGTAGAGACAAGCAGCGCCGAAAGTTTTCACTGAATCCTTGACAATTTTCGGCGACATTCCCACACTGAGTGCCCGAGGCGATCCCCTGCCGGCTCGGTGGCGCTCAGCAGGGGCCCGCCGTCCCGACGCCTGTGGTGTGCGTCCCCACCGGGGCGCGGCGTCGATCCCGCACGATCCCTTCCCCATGAGTTCGCATATGGAGGCTCAAGCATGCGTGTCAACGCCATGTCCCCGCCTGCCGCCCGACGGCCGCTCGGCGCGCGCCGCCGGACGCTGATCACCGGCGCGCTCGGCGCACTCGGCCTGATCACAGCACTGGCGACGGCGATTCCCGCCGATGCCGCGGCGAGCACGCTCGGCGCGGCCGCCGCGCAGAGCGGCCGCTACTTCGGCACCGCCATCGCCTCGGGCAAGCTCGGCGACTCCGCCTACACGACCATCGCCAACCGCGAGTTCAACATGGTGACGGCCGAGAACGAGATGAAGATCGACGCCACCGAGCCCAACCGGGGGCAGTTCAGCTTCTCCAGCGGGGACCGGGTCTACAACTGGGCCGCGCAGAACGGCAAGCGGGTGCGCGGGCACACGCTGGCCTGGCACTCCCAGCAGCCGGGCTGGATGCAGTCGCTGTCGGGCAGCTCGCTGCGCCAGGCGATGATCGACCACATCAACGGCGTCATGGGCCACTACAAGGGCAAGATCTACGCCTGGGACGTGGTCAACGAGGCCTACGCCGACAGCGGCGGCGGACGGCGTGACTCCAACCTCCAGCGCACCGGCAACGACTGGATCGAGGTCGCCTTCCGCACCGCGCGCACCGCCGACCCGGCCGCCAAGCTCTGCTACAACGACTACAACATCGACAACTGGACCTGGGCCAAGACGCAGGGCGTCTACAACATGGTCAGGGACTTCAAGGCCCGCGGCGTCCCGATCGACTGCGTCGGCCTGCAGTCGCACTTCAACGGCAACAGCCCCTACAACAGCAACTACCGCACGACCATCCAGAGCTTCGCCGCGCTGGGGGTCGACGTGCAGATTACCGAGCTGGACATCCAGGGCGGCTCGGCCACCACGTACGCCAACGTCGTCAACGACTGCCTGGCCGTCGCCCGCTGCACCGGCATCACCACCTGGGGCGTCCGGGACAGCGACTCCTGGCTCGGGGCCGGCGCCGCCCCGCTGCTCTTCGACGGCAACGGCAACAAGAAGGCCGCCTACACTGCGGTGCTCAGCGCGCTCAACGGCGGCAGCACGACGCCGCCGCCCGGCGGAGGCGACGCGGGCCAGGTCAAGAACACGGCCTCCGGCCGCTGCGTGGACGTGCCCAGCTCCAGCACCACTGACGGCACCGCGGTCCAGCTGTGGGACTGCAACGGCCAGACCAACCAGCAGTGGACGCAGACCTCCGCAGGAGAGCTGAAGGTCTACGGCAGCAAGTGCCTGGACGCCGGGGGCACAGGCAACGGCGCCAAGATCCAGATCTACTCCTGCTGGGGCGGCGACAACCAGAAGTGGCGCGTCAACTCCGACGGCACGATCGTCGGCGTACAGTCCGGGCTGTGCCTTGACGCCGTCGGCGGCGGCACCGGCAACGGCACGGGGCTGCAGCTGTACAGCTGCTGGGGCGGCAGCAACCAGAAGTGGACCTACACCGCGGGCACCGCGTGAGCTTCACCGAGTAGTCGCGCTGCGCCTGGTCTGCTGACCGCACCTCCGGTGCGACCCTTCCCCGGCCCTGATGAGGGCCGGGGAGGGTGAGCCACGCCCGTCCGAAGCGCGCCGTGCTGGATGACGAAGATACCGTGCCGGCCGTCCAGCGTGCCCTCGATCCGTTCGGAGGCCCCCACCGCCAAAGCCCGCACGTCTATACCGCGCCCGCCGCGCACGCGTACGCCCTTCGGAGCAGCACCTCGCGCTCCGGCGCATTCCGGGTCAGCTGCGCGGCCCGCTCGAATTCGACCCGGGCCTCGTCCATCCGCCCGAGCTTGGCGAGCAGGTCGCCGCGCACCGCGGGCAGCAGATGGTAGTCCCGCAACGCCGGATGTGAGGTCAGCTCGTCGACGATGCCCAGCCCGGCCGCCGGGCCACGCGTCATCGACACCGCCACGGCGTGATTGAGCCGCACCACCGGTGAAGGAGCCACGTGGAGGAGCGTCTCGTAGAGGACCGCGATCTGTCCCCAGTCGGTGTCCTCGGCCCGCCGCGCCTGGGCGTGGCAGGCCGCGATGGCCGCCTGCAGCACGTACGGCCCGACCGGGCGGTCCAGATCGCCGGCGCGCAGCAGGGCGGTGAAGCCGCGCCGGATGAGCAGCTGGTCCCAGCGGCCGCGGTTCTGCTCCGCCAGCGTGACGGGCCTGCCGTCCGGATCCACCCGAGCCCGGAATCGGGATGCCTGGATCTCCATGAGCGCCACCAGGCCGTGCACCTCGGGCTCCTCCGGTGCGAGCTCGGCGAGCATGCGGCCCAGCCGCAGCGCCTCCCGGCACAGCTCGGGCCGCAGCCAGTCGTCGCCCACCGTGGCCGAGTAGCCCTCGTTGAAGACCAGGTAGACGACTTCGAGCACCGAGGCGAGGCGCGCGGCGCGTTCCGGCGCCGGCGGCACTTCGAAGGGAATGCGCTTCTCGCCGAGAGTCCGCTTGGCCCGCACGATCCGTTGCGCGATGGTCGGCTCGGCGACCATGAACGCACGGGCGATCTCCTCGGTGCTCAGGCCCCCGAGCAGCCGCAGCGTCAGTGCGACGCGGGACGGGGTCGGCAGCACCGGATGGCAGGCGATGAAGATCAGCCGCAGGACGTCGTCGGTGAGGTCCTCGTCGTCGATCACCGCGTCGAAGTCGGCCGTCCCATCGTGGATCGCCGAACGTTGCTGGTCGGCGAAGGTGTGACCGAGCTGCGCGACCTTGTCGTCGAGCCGGTCGTTACGGCGCAGCCGGTCGACTGCCCGATGCTTGGCGGTGACCGTCAGCCAGCCGCCCGGGTTGTCGGGAACGCCCGTCCGCGGCCAGTCCTGCAACGCGGCGACCAGCGCGTCCTGGGCCAGCTCCTCGGCCAGGCCGACGTCGCGGACGAGCCGGGTCAGGCCGGCCACGATGCGGGCCGACTCCAGCCGCCACACCGTTTCCACGGTGCGGCGAGCTTCGGCTTCAGATACGGCGTCGGTCACCGGCCCGGAGATCTCAATCCTCGGGGCCGTAGACCCGGCGGACGTCGCCCTCGCCGTCACCGACGACCGTCCAGAAACGCTTGGCCAGCTCGATCGCCTCGTCCTCGGTGCGCGCCTCGATCAGGGCGAAGCTGACGATCGACTCCTTCGCCTCGGCATACGGGCCGTCGGTCAGGGTGACCTGGCCGCTCTTTGCTGAGAAGTGGGTGCCCTTGGGATCGAGCCCGCCGCTGGCCAGCAGGACGCCGGCCTGGGTGAGCTCCTCCACGAAGCGCCCCATCTCGGCGAACAGCTCGGGGGTGGCGGCGGGACCGCCACCGTTGGTCGTCATCAGAAACCGCATGACAGTCCTATCGCTCGGCCGCCGAACCCTCCCCATCGTCGCACAAAGAATCTTCGAATCATTTCGCCGACCGTGTCGATCCGGGCCGAGGTCGTTCGCTGCACCAGTAGAGGACGACTTAGCCGAAGGAGAAACAACATGCGGAAGATCGTTGCCGGGCTGCACATGTCGCTGGACGGCGTCATCGAGTCGCCGGAGAAGTGGAGCTTCGACTACTACTGCGACGAGATCGGGCAGTCGATCAAGTCCCGCCGCGACGCCACCGACACGCTGCTGCTCGGCCGGACCATGTACCAGGAGTTCGCCGCGATCTGGCCCGGACAGAGCGGGGAGGTCGCCGACTTCATGAACAACACGCCGAAACTGGTGGCGTCGACGACGCTGACCTCACTCGACTGGGCGGGCACCACCCTGATCGACGGGGACGTCGTGGCGGCCCTGACCGCACTCAAGCAGCAGCCTGGCAGGAACATCACGATCACCGGCAGCGCCACCCTGGTCCGGTCGCTGGTCCACGCCGGAATGCTCGACGAACTGCACCTCTTGGTCTGCCCGATCGTGCTGGGCAGCGGCAAGCGCCTCTTCGACGAGAGCGGCGGGCGGGTGCCGTTGAAGCTGGCCGGCTCGGAGGCCTTCACGACCGGCGTCGTCCACCTCACCTATCAGCAGGCCTGACCGGTTCAACCGCTCGGAAGGAACGATCAACATGGCGAAATTCACGACCGTCGACGAGTATCTGGCCGCCCAGCCCGAGCCGCTGCGGGCCATCGCCGAGAAACTGCTGCCCATCATCGACGCGGTGCTGCCCGGAGCCGGCGCGCTGTGGCAGGGGCATCCGGTGTGGAGTCTCGGCGCGGCACCGGGCAAGAATCCGGTCTGCCTGATCAAGGCGTACACGTCCTATGTGACGTTCGGTTTCTGGAAGGGCCGGGAGCTCGTCGACGACTCCGGCCGGATGGACACCACAGGTGGCATGGCGCACATAAAGATCCGGACCGCGGCGGACATCGACGCCGAGCTGTTCACCGCCTGGCTGATGCAGGCCCGCGACCTGGAGCGCTCCGCACCGCAACACCGATGACGCCGTCGCATCAGATCGCGGTGCCGGCGCAGGACGGTGTCCGGCCGGAAGAGAAGCCGCAGCCGGCGTAGGGCCTCGCGGGGCAGCGAGGTCAGGAGAGCGGCGAGTCTCACCCTGGTGTCGGCGCCGAGTTGGCGTTCCAGGACGGTGACCTGGAGACGTAGGCCCGATCGATCACCGGCACCGGCGGGGCGTACGACTCGCCGGACAGCGTGACCGTGACGTGCTGCGCGCAGTCCCGGGCGCGGCAATCGACGTACTTGACCGCCGAATCGCGAATGTCCTGGTACGCCAGCACCGGCCGGGTGACGTGCGGGCGCGCGCAGGCCTTGTTCCCGCAGTACAGGTGGCCGCTCCTGGCGTAGCACGGCGGGTTCCCGTGAGCCTGGGCCATAACCTGCGCCTGCGCCTGTGCCGGAGACGACACCAGCAGGCTCGTGCCGATCAGCGCGAGCCCGCCGGTCGCCATCGCGATCTTCGTGTGGAATCACATTCCATCCGTTATGGATGCGATTTGCCGCCTTGTATGGCCCGCCTGCTCAAGAAGTGGTGTACACGATCTTGCTGGTGTGAGAGAAGTTCGACACGACGATCTCCCGCGTGAACCGCCCGGTCCTCGGCAGGTCCTCGGCCGACACCTCGTACGTGAACTGCTGCAACGCCTCCATCACCCGGCCGCCGATCACCACCGCCCTGCGCGCGACGTAGATCGCCCCCCACGGACAGCGGTTGTAGCTGCCGAGCTGCCTGCCCTGGGCGTCGGTCGCGTACGTGATGGCGCTCGCCCTGAACGCCGCGTCGATCTCCATCTGGATGCGGAGGGTCGCGGCGGGATCGGGGTCGCTGCGCCACAGCTCCTTGATGGCCTGCTGGGCACGGAGGTTCGCCTGCAACACGGCCCGCTGCGGCCGGCCGGTCAGGCACCAGGGGTCGAAGGGACGACGTCGGTCAGGAGGAGGCGGCGGAGCAGGCGGGACCGGTGGCGGGGCCGTGCGGGAGGCCGATGGTGGGACCGATCTTGGGGCAGGCTGGGAGGCTGGTGGTGGGGCCGGGCGGGTCGTGCGTCCCCGATATCCGGCGATCAACTGGGGCATCGCGATCAACTGGCCGAGGTGGTAGTAGCTTTCCAGCGCTCGTTGCAGCCGCTCCTCGACCTCCTCGTGCATGCGCGGCCCCGGATCGGCGTCCAGCAGGCCCTCCCCGTAGTCGGCCGCGGTCGCCGCCTCGGCCATGAGCTGGCGCAGCCGCCGCAGGTCCGGCTGGTGCCGGTCGGGGTGCGCGACCGTCTGCTCGAAGACGCCGAGCGCCACTTCGGCGTGCTCCCGTACGGCGCGGGCCGCCGCCAGCATGCCGCGCAGGTGCGGCAGCGGGCACGGGGTGGCCTCGGCCCACGCGGGCAGGCCGGCGGGCAGTTCGAGCTCCCTCTCCACCTGGTAGCCGGGATTGCTCTCGGCCTGGCGGGCACGGGAGACCCACCCCTCGACCTGGGCGAAGCAGGCGGCCACCTGCCTGTAGGTGACCTCGGGTACGTATCCGACGGTGCTGGGGTCGGCGGCGTAGTCGGCGTCGAGCAGGTGCTCACCGATGCTCTGCAGGACGAACGCGCTCCAGGTGCACAGCAGCTGCCCAGCTCCGGATCGCGGGCTGTACCACAGGTCCACGCCCTCCTGGGCAAGCCGGCCGCGCAGCTCCTCGGCTCGTTCCAGCTGCGTGTAGACCAGACCGCCCGCCCGCCGGTAGGCCTCCAGCTCGTCCGCCCGCGCCTCGCCCCTGAACGCGGCGGCCATCCGCGTCACGAGCGTCGGCTTCCCCTGATCCTGAGCCATGTGTCTCCTCCGTCGCCCGCCCAAGCCCCCGCGAAGATCCTAATGTGCTCCGATTTATCCGCCACGCCTTTCCTCCTGGAAGCCGCTATATCCGAGATAAATCACGAGCCATTACTACTGGCCAGGACCGACGACGAGAACTGCGCTGACCATGAGAATGTCGACCACCGCCGCGGTAACGGCAGCCTGCGTGACCGCACTGGTGCGCGCGCCATCACCGGCCGGCGCGGGCAAGACGAAGGCGTACCTGCAGCTCAACATCGCGGGCAGCTCGATGCACAAGGGCGGCACCGAACCCCGCCAGGGAGGTGGTGCGGCAGGTGACCGCCAAGCAGCCATACGTCGTGACGCTCAACGAAGTCTGCGCACCCAGTTCGACTACATCAAGAGCAAGCTGTCCGCCGCCGGCTACCGCGCCTGGCACGACCGTACCGGGGTGTATTGCAAGGACGGCAGCGCCTGCGCCACCCACATTCCGTGGGGTGCCAGGGACCAGGCCGCGCAGATCAGGGCCGTCGCCGACCGGGCGCGGGCGTTCAGGGACAGGGGCTACCGGGTGATCCTCGGCGGCGACTTCAACATCATCCCCACCAGCTCCAAGATGGACCCGCATGTACGACAGCTGCTACCTGTGGGGCTCGAATACCCGACTCACATGGTGACCCGCAGCTCTTAACAAGCGGGCGGATCTTGAGCGCCGCCGTCTAAGCGATCGCTCAGAACACGTGTGCAGTCGCTCAACTCGATTGAACGCCTGCTTAAAAGATGATCTTCGCTCATTAAGCACTTGCAGGTGAGACCATCGGACGTGATTTTCGGCACTCGCAGAGCCAGCTGACCGCTTGTGGCTGGCGGCTCTCTCGCACTTGGTGCCCCGCCATCACTGGGGGAAGATCTTCCCGATCACTCTGGTCACCCTGCTGGCCTGGCATTGCAAACTCGTGGCCAAGAAGTGGGACTACCGCGGACGGCGCCGTCCCGGACGACCGCCCACGACAGCTGCGGTCAAGGCCCTCATCCTGCGTTGAAGCACACGGGTACCAGCGACAACAGGTACACGGTGCCGCCGCTGCGCGACAACGAAGCGCAGGACCCACCGGTCAAGGGTGTTCTCGGCACCGAGAAGCCTAAGATCATCCCGGGCAACTGGGCGGCTCCCAAGGGCACCGACCCGAACCGGGTGGAGCCGGGCGATCCCCTCACCAAGGACAAGTCCGGTAACCAGCCGAAGAACCGGAACGTCTTCTCCCGGTCGTTCAAGGTGGTCCTGAAGAGCTTCTACGACCGCAACCGGGTCCTGCCCGACGACAAGTTCTGGGTCTGGATCGTCAACTGATCCCAGAATTGCCCTGATCTGTGGACGCCGTATTCGGAGTGCCGTCAAGGCGGCACTCCGAACACGGGCGCCCGACCACATGGAGACGACGAGATGACCGACATTCGAACCGCACTGCCAGAGCGCGACCAATATGAACTGCTGACGGCGCACGGGTTCGACACAACCTTCTTCGGGCTCTGGATAGAACGGGACGATCTCGACGAGCTCGCCGGGCTGATGCGCCTCGACCCGCAATCCAGGCGCGATGTGCGGTTGATCCAAGAAGCGGCCACGATGACAGACTGGTCCGTCTCGATCGATGAGAAAGACAGTCTCTGGATCGGACCCCACAGTCCCGGCTGGTCCGTAGTGATCGGCGTCAGCGGTCCGGAAACGGGTGGATGGTGGCTCAGCTCAGGAGACCGCGCAATGTTCATGGTCGACTGGGACCGGGAAATCGACGGCCTCTCCGACCTCGCCTACTACCGGGACGGAAACTTGGTCGCCGAGATCCCGGCATTTCCCTCCGGTGAGTTCATGCCCGGGCCGGAATTCGAGCCCTATGCCCATGGTCTCCCCCGTGGCGGAGACCTGAACGCGGGTGAGGAGAAGCTGGCGCACGCTTTTCTCACCGTCGTGGGACGGATGACAGGCCGCTTCCTCGACGAGGACTGGTTCCATACTCTGGGCCGCGCCTATGGCGTCCCGTCCCGTTCGGCCTGAGCCTGAATCCGCGGCTCGGCCTCGCGTGACCCACGCCGGCCGCTTCCCATCCTGATCGCGGCCAGGTCCTTCGGCGAAGCGCACAGACCTGGCCGGATTCTTTTCCTCGTTCGTTCTGTCTGCCGGTGCGGGGCTCAAGAACTCAAATCACCTCCAGCGCGAAGCCTTCCTCCACACCGCGCAGGGCCTGAACCGTCCTGGCTTTGATGGAGACTTCAGTGGTTGATTGCTAGGGCTTCGTTGGGGTGGTGTCCCGCTCGGAAATACGGTTTCGTGCTGTGAGCTGGTGTTTTGCTGCTGATCAGGGCGGTGGCTGCGACCATCTCGAGGTGGTGGTGTCGCTGGCTTACGGGTTGGTGAGGGGCTTGTTCCGCCTGCTGACCGTGCTGATCCGCTCTGATCTGTCGAAGAACGTTGAGCTGCTGGTGCTGCGTCAGGAGAACCAAGTGCTCCGCCGGCAGCTCGGTAGCCGGCCGCGATGGGATCACGCCGATCGGCTCTGGCTTGCAGCGTTGTCGCGACTGGTGCGCCGCCGCCGCCGGTGGGCGGAGGTGTTCCCGGCCACCCCAGCGACGATCCTGCGCTGGCACCACCACCTGGTAGCGCGTAAATGGACCTTCACCGACAGGCGGCGCCCGGGACGCCCCCGCACCCGCCGGCCGGTCCAAGCACTGATCGTGCGGATGGCACGGGAGAACCCGAACTGGGCGCACCGGAGAATCCAGGGCGAGCTGGCCCACCTGGGCTACACCATCGCCACCTCCACGGTGTGGGAAATCCTCCACGCCGCCGGTAGCGATCCCGCACCCCGCCGGGCCGCCAGCCCGACCTGGCGGCAGTTCCTCACCGCGCAAGCCCACTCGATCATCGCCTGCGACTTCCTCGTGGTCGAGACGATAATGCTCAAAGGGCTGTACGTGATGGTCTTCATCGAGCACGGCACCCGGAAACTGCAACTGGCCGGACCAACCGCACACCCCACCGGCGCATGGACTGCGCAGCAGGCCCGCAACCTAGCCATAGATCTGGGTGACCGCAGCACCGGGCTACGGTTCCTGATCCACGACCGAGACCCGCTCTTCGCCCCGGCGTTCAGGGAGGTCTTCACAGCTGAAAGGCTGCGGCTGGTCACCACGCTGCCGCGAACGCCAAGGATGAACGCCATCTGCGAACGGGTCATCGGCACCCTGCGCCGCGAACTCCTCGACCGGATCCTGATCCTCAACGAACGCCACCTGGTCGGATAGGGCCGCGTACCGGCCGCCGGATCGCATCAGCTCGTCGTGGGTTCCCCGCTCGGCCACCTGGCCTCCCTCGATGACGAGGATCTGGTCCGCGTCGCGCACGGTGCTCAGCCGGTGGGCGATCACGACGCGCGTCAGCGGCAGGGCCGCGAGGTTGTGCTCGATGGCCGCCTCGGCCACGGTGTCCAGGTGGCTGGTGGCCTCGTCGAGCAGCAGGATCCGCGGCTCGGGCAGCAGTGCCCGCGCGAGGGCGATCCGCTGCCGCTGGCCGCCGGACAGGCCGCCGCCTTCCGTGAGCATCGTCTCGTACCCCATGGGCATGGCCATGATGTCGTCGTGGACGTGCGCCAGCCTGGCGGCGGCCACTATCCGCTCCAGCGCGGCGCCGGGGACGGCCAGGGCGATGTTCTCCCTGATGGTCCCGGTGAAAAGGTGCGGGTCCTGGGTGACCACGCCGAATCGGCCGCGTAGCCAGCCCGGGTCCATGTCGCGCGCGGACGTCCCGTCGTAGCGGACCTCGCCCTCGACCGGCTCGTACAGGCCGAGCAGGATCCTGCCCAGCGTGCTCTTGCCCGACCCCGAGCTACCCACCAACGCGACCTTCTGTCCTGGATCGATCCTGAGTGTGACGCCTCTGAGCGTCCAGGGGGAACGTGGATCGAAGCGGAACCCGATGCCGCTCAGCGCCACCTCCCCGCGCAGCCGTGGCCGCGCGCCGCCGCTGCGTTCCGGCTCGGCCTCGACGATGTCGGCGAGCCGCTCGACGTGGGCTCCGGCCTCCTGGAGCTCCTGAAGGCTGGTCAGCAGGGAGGTCAGCGGGGTGAGCGCGGAGACGGCGAGCGCGTTGAGCGCGAGCATCGTTCCCAGGCTCAGCCCTCCGTCGAGCACCCGGCCCGCGCCCACGAGCAGCAGCAGCGCGGGGGCGAGGATCCTGATGCCGGACAGGGCCGCGTCCAGGAGCCCGCGGGTCAGGCCCAGGCGCAGGTCGGCGTTCATCTGGGCGGTGAACATCGCTGACCACCGCTCGACGGCACGCCGTTCCGAGCTGGACGCCTTGATCGACTCGATGCCCCGGAGGGACTCGATGAGGTGGCCCTGGGTCGTGGCGGCGGCGGTCAGCCCGCGCCCGGTGAGGTCGGCGATCCGTCTTCGGGTGAGGAGCAGCAGGACGACCTGGATGGTCGCCATCGCGGCCAGGCACCCGCCGAGTGCGGGGTCGCCGGCCAGCACGAGGCTCATGAGCACCACGGCCAGCGGGCCGTCGAGGAGCGCTGACAGCACCTGGCCGGACAGCATGGCTCTCAGGCTGGCCGCGCTCTGTGTGCTCATGACCAGGTCGCTCGTCCCGCGCAGGGTGAAATACCCGTAAGGCACCGCGAACAGCCGTCCGATCACCCCGCCCGTGAACTCCGTGTCGGCCCGTGCCCGCAGCATGAGGAGCACGGCCGTACGCAGGTAATTGAGGATCGCCTGGACCAGCACCACGATCGGCAGGCCGACGATGAGGACGCGCAGCAGATATCGGTCGCCGCCGGGCAGCACCTCATCGACGACAAGCCCGGAGAGCAGAGGCAGCACGAGCGCGGCCACCTGCAGGAGCAGTGAGGCGAGCAGCGCCTGGATCAGCAGGCCACGGTGGCGGATGAGCAGGGCGCGCAGCAGGTTCGCGCGCCACGGGCGCCGCTCGGGCCCCTGGACGCTGAAGTCCGGGCCCGGCTCGAAGGCCAGCACGACCCCGGTGAACCCGAGGTCGAACTCCTCCGGCGTGAGCCGGCGCCGCCCGGAGGCCGGATCGACGACCTCGACGGCCTCCGGGCGCCAGCGTTCGACGACCAGGAAGTGGTTGAACTCCCAGTGCACGACGAACGGCCCCGGCACCGAGCCGAGCCGCTCGGGCGCGATCGAGAACGCCTTGGCGCGCAAGCCGTACGACTTGGCGGCCTCGACGATCGCGAAGGCGGTCAGCCCGTCCCTGGACACCTGGACATCCGCGGCGACCTCACGCACGCTCGCGCGGCGCCCGTGGTGCCCGAGCACCATCGCCAGGCACGCCGCGCCGCAGTCTGCCATCGTGTTCTGCCTCAGCACGGGAACCCTGGCCCGTCTCATCACGCGCCACCGAGCGCGGGAAGGACGCCGAGCAGCACCACGATCGCGAGCGCCAGCGCGAGCAGGCCCACGTAGATCCACAGCCAGGCCACGAGTGTCCTGGAGACGCGATAGGGCCGCTCGACGTGCCGCCGGACGCCCTGATGGTGGTGGACCGCCTTTTCCCGGTACGGAAGCGGCTTCACCTGCTCGCCGTCCGTTCTGCGACTCCCCAGAACCACTCGATCTTGGCCGAGTTCCTGCGCTCCTCGATCCAGTCGCTGAAGATCCGGCGTTCGGCGAGGTCGCGTACGGTCTCGTCGAGCACGGCCGGCTCCACCGCCAAGACCTTGACCAGCAGGTGCCCATGCTCCACGGGAAACGGCCCGGCGATCGTCCCCGGAGGGGCCTCGAAGATCCGCTCCGCCATCGCCCCATCGAGGTCGCCCCGGCGGAGGGTGGCGAACACCTCGCCCGGACGGGCGCTGCCGTCGGCGAAGGCCCGCTCGACCGTGTCGAGGAACCCGGCCGCGTCGGGCACAGCCGGTTCGGCGACGAACACCGCCCGCGCGACGCGGGCGACGTCGAGCTCGCGGCCGTGTTCGGCGAACCACTCCGCCACCCGTCCCGCGGCCACCCGCGAGCGGAGCGCGGCGACGGCGGCCTCAAGAGCGACCAGCTCCTCCAGCTCCTGGTGGGAGATGCGGTTGCGCTCCATCCAGGCCCGGGTCGCCTCCCCGGTCAGCAGAGCGCGAGCGCGGCGGAAGGCGTCCATCGCCTCCTGCAGCGCGGCGTCGCTCAGCGGTTCCCGCGTCTCCTCCAGTTCCTCACGTACGAGGCTGTCGGCGACCAGCCGATCGGCCAGCGCGGACTCGTCCCAGATGAAGTCCAGGCAGGCGATCGCCCTGGCCACCGGCGTCTGGATGCCGTTCACCCGAAGCAGCAGGTGCTCGCCCGCACGGTGCACGCCGCGCAACGGCCACGGCAGGGCCCGGTCCGCGCACCAGGACAGCGAGATCGTGGCGCCGTCGCCGTCCTTGATGAGCAGGGCGTGGTGCAGCGATCCGTCGAACTCCTCGCGCTGGGCGACCAGTCGCGTCCGGGCCTGCGGGTACGTCGCGCGGAATCCCTCCAGGCCGTGCTCGGGCGTGCCCGAGCTGAGCAGATCGACCGCGTCGGCGAGTATCGGTCCGTACGTCATCGTTTCACTCCGCTCTTGAGCAGTTCGCCGATCGCCGCGCTGATCGGCAGCCCGGTCGCGTCCTCGATCCACAGGAACTGACCGTTCGGGTTGATCTCCAGGAAGACGTGGCGGCCGTCCGGCGTGAGGATCAGGTCGATCGCGCCGTAGGACAACCCGAGCCGCTCGACCAGCTCCAAGCAGCGCCGGGAGACCTCTCCGGGCAGGTCGTGCGCCAGCATGGGAGTGGCGCCCGGGTCGTAGTGCCGCCAGTCGTATCGTGTGTGGTTGCTGACCTGCGAGTGGATCTCCGCCGCGAAGATCTCGCCGCCCACCACCGTCACCCGCACCTCGACCCGCTTGGGAACGTACGCCTGGACGATGATCGGGCATAGGCGCAGGGCGCCGGCATGACCGAGGTCCGCCGGAGTCACGGGCGCCGCGAACCGCCCGAACCGCTCACCGTCCGCCTCCAGCCGATTGCCGTGGACGGGCTTGGTGATCACTTGGCCTTCGTGCCGGTCGTAGAAGTCGAGAAAGCACTCGGGATCGTTCGTGATCAGCGTCGCGGGCAGGTGAAAGCCCAGCTGCCTGGCGACTTCGAGCTGGTACGCCTTGCGCCCCGCGCGGTCGATGACCGATCTGGAGGCGGGGACCTTGAGGCATCCCAGACCGTCCCACACGCTTTCGACCATGACGCGGCACTCCTCTTCGACGTGGTCGCGGGCGACGGTCAGTGGGTGGGCCACCGGATTCCCCGGGCGGCGATACCAGATCGCGGTCAGCTCGTCGAGGGCGAGACGGCGTCCGCCACGGCCGAGGGTCCGGACGGTCGAGCCGTCTCCCGGATGGCCGATCTCCAAGGTGGCCGCGGCGGGGAACCGCGCGGGATCGAAGACGGTGACATCCGCCCCGGCGAGCGCCCCCACGACACGTTCGGCGTGCTCGTCTCCGGCGCAGGTCAGTATGAGGATCATCAGCGTGGTTCCGGTCGGGGGCGCGACCTGGATCGCGCCCCCGCGGCTCACTAGTTGCTGTCGCCGGAGGTGTGCGAGTGGTTGCCGTGGATCACGATGACCTGGCTCTTGACGCCGCCGCTCACCTGGAGCAGCTGGCCCTCGTCGAGCTCAGCGCCCAAGGCCGCGATGTTGTCGAGACTGGTACGCGTCTTCCCCATATTCACTCACCCTTTTGTCCGCATGGGGAGCCGAATGCGCCCCCATCGCATGGATGACGTTAGAGAGGCGGTGCACAGGGCGTCGTCCGCCGAGTGGATGATCAGGTGTCATCCTGGAGGTGGAGCAGCGGCCCGCTGCCTCAGCGGACCTCCGGGGCCTGACCCAGCAGCGCCGCGGACGTCGACCGCTCCGGTGCGCCGATGATCGTGAACAACGCGTGGGCCTGTCCCCAAAGGCGACGGGCCTGCTCACCAGCCGTACCCTGCACGGCATGGCCGAGCGTCATCAGGGCGCGAGCATGATCCAGCCGCTGCCCGGATCGCCGTGCGTGTTCCAGGGCTTGCTCGCACGCCTCGACACACTGCTCGCCGTCGCCCACCGCCAGGTGGATGGCGGCGAGCAGGCCGTGCAGCCGTGGCAGGTTGAGAAGATTGGACGTGAGCGCCAGCTTCAGCGACCGGTCCGCCTCGTCACGCGCGTCTCCGTACCGGCCCTGGCGATAGTGGAACTCCGCGCGGCCGAGCAGCACCTCGTCCAGGTCGATGCCCGTGTGCTCGGCCAGCTCCAGCGCGCCGTCGAGGTGGGCGAGCGTGCTGTCCGCCCTGCCGAGCTCCAGCTCCGCTCCCGCCAGGCCGGTCAGCGAGGCGATCTGGCACCGCCGGTTCCCGACTTCCTCGGCGATGGCCAGACTCCGGCCGAAGACGTCGATCGCCCGCTCGTGGTGGCCGACGTCGCGGTGCACCCAGCCGAACGTTTCGTACGTCACCGCCTCGGCGTACCGCAACCCGCCGGTCTGGGCCACGTCCAGCGCCTCATGAAGAGATTCCAGCGCTTCGGGGAAGCGGGCCTGCCTCCTGCGCACGAGGGCCAGATTGACCAGGGTCAGCGTCTGGAGATGTCGATCGCCGGACTCCCTGATCAAGGGGAGGCAGGCCTGCAGGCATTCCTCCGCACGGTCCAGACGGGCGAGCATGAGGTAGGCCGAGGCCAGGTTGTTCAGCCCGCCTGCTTCGCCGCGCCCCGACCCGAGGGTGTGATGGATCTTCACCGATCGCCGGTACCGCGGGATGGCCTTGTGCGGCTCTCCCAGCTGTTTGAGCACCACGCCGGAGCCTTGGAGCGCTCTGGCCTCGCCCAGCGGCCAGCCCGCCCGGCGAGACAGCGCCAGCGCGCGCTCGTAGTGGTCCATGGCCCTCTTGAGATCGGCCATGCGCCATCGGGCGAGTCCGAGCGAGTGGTGCATCGCGGCCTGCGCTCTGAGGTTCCGCTCGTCCTCGGCGGCGGCCAGCGCGATCTCCGCGAGACGCAGCCACTCCCCCCGGGTCCGCCGGTGGTGCAGGACGTCCGTCAGGGCCTCGACCAGCAGCCACGCGTACGGCCGCAACCCGTGCGCGGCGGCGTACGACACGGCTGCTACGAGGTTGTCCCACTCGATGTCGAGCCAGGCCAGGGCGTCCGCCGCGGCGTCGAAGGTCGTCGGCGTGACCTCCGGCCGAACCCTGTCGTAGTCGAGCTCCGCGACTTCGAAGCCGGCCACCGCGGCGGCGCCGACGACCGTGCACAGGTAGTGGTCGAGCAGCCCCCGCACAGCGGCCCACCGCTCGCTCGCGGAGTCCTCGGCGAGGCTCCGCTGTACGGCGTACTCCAGCACCAGGTCATGAGCGGCGAAACGGTGCGGCCCCGTTTCCTTGATCAGGTGGATCCGCGCCACCGTACTGAGAAGGTCCTCCGCGCGGTCGCGGCTGGTCCCCGTCAGGGCGGCTGCCGCCGCCGGGGAGATGCCACCGCCCCCCGCCAGGCCGAGCAGGCGGAACATCCGCTGCGCCGCCGGCGGCAGCGCCTTGTGCGACAGGTCGAGAGCCGCCTGTACGGCCACGCTCTCGTCGCCCTCCACGCGTAACCTCACCAGCCGCCCCCGGTCCGCGAGCTGGCGGACGTAATGGCCGATCATCCGGTGCCCGTGATCGCCGATCCAGGACACGGCTATGGACAGCGCCAGCGGCAGCCGGCCACAGAGCGTCACCAGCTCTTCGGCGGCGTCCGGTTCCCTGAGCAGGCGGTCCTCGCCTATGCCCTGGACGAGCAGTTGGTAGGCCTCCTCGTGGTCCAGCACGTCCAGCGTGAGGCGCTCGATCCCGTCCGTGGCCACCAGGCCGCCCAGCCGGTTACGGCTCGTGACGACGGCCCGGCATCCGAGGTCCCCTGGCAGCAACGCGCGTACCTGCTCCGGGTCGGCGACGTCGTCCAGGACCACCAGCACGCGCCGCCCCGCCAGGAGCGAGCGATAGAGCGCGATCTGAGCGTCCAGCTCGACCGGTATATCCGTTGCCGCCGCGCCGAGCCCCTGTATCAGCAGTTGCAGCGCCTCAGGTAAGGACATCGGCTTCCGCTGGTCGAAGCCCCGCAGGTCGAGGAACAACTGCCCGTCGGGAAAGAGATCGCTCACGCGGCGTGCCCACCGGATCGCCAGCGCGGTCTTCCCCACGCCGGCGGGGCCGACCACGAGCGTCACCCGGCCGGCGTCCATCCGCTGGAGCTCCGCGGAGCGGCCCACGAAGCGGCTGGTGACGGGCGGCAGCTGGCGCGGCACCAGCGCCGGCCTGACCGTCTCGGCCGCAGGCTCCCCTTCGAGCATGCTCTGGTGCAGCCGCTGCAGCTCTCCGCTCGGTTCCACCCCGACCTCGCGTACGAGCCTCGTCCTGAACTCCCGGTAGATCTCCAGGGCGTCGGGGACACGGTAGTCGTCGCGCAGCGCCTGCATGAGCAGGGCGTGGGGCCGCTCCCGGAGCGGTTGTTCGGCGAGGAGCCGGGTCAGGCCGGGGACGGCCGCCCTGCTCCGCCCCATCCCGAGCAGCGCCGCGGCGTGGCCCTCGGCCGCCTCGCGTCTGAGCTCCTCGAGCCGGTACCGCTCCGCATGGGCGACAGGGCCGGCGAGATCGGCAAAGGGGTCGCCGCGCCACAGTGCGAGCGCCTGATCGTACAGATCCAGCGCGGCCTGGTGCCGGTCGTCCCCAGCCACGTGCCGTGCGCTCTCTATCAGAGAGGCGAACTCCTCGGCGTCCACCGCGGCCGCTCCGGCGCGGATCATGTATCCCGGGCTCCGGGTGAGAATGACGTCCCGTCCATGGGGACTGAGCGCCCTGCGCAGTTCGGCGATCAGCGCGCGCAGCCGTGCCGGGGCGGAGGGCGGCAGGTCGTCGCCCCAGAGGCGGTCGGCCAGCCGTTCCGCGGACACCACACCGCCGGCATCCAGGAGCAGGGCCGAGAGCAGCGCCCGCTGCCTGCCGGTCAGGTGGACGGCCCGGCCTTCGACGGTGATCTCCAGAGGGCCGAGGAGGAGGAATCGGACACCGGGGAAGATCACGGTTCGAGGCTAATCCACCTCTCTGACAGGAGCAATTGCTTCCGTGCGAGATCCATGCGGCGTCCATGCACGCGACTGTCACAGTGCTGCCAAATCCCATCTCGGCGATTGGGGAATGCACCGATGAGGCCACGGCTCAAAGGCATCTCCTGGGAGCGGGTCGGGGATGAGCTGCGGCTGGTCTATGACCCACGCGATCAGCTGATCCTGGCCGACCCCGACGGGAGAGTGGAAAAGCTCCTGGGCCTCCTCATCGAGGGTGGCAGGACCGTCGCCGAGATCGCGGACGAGCTCTCGCTGGACGTGGCCGACGTACAGGGCGCCGTCACGGCGTTCGACGCCGAACGGCTGCTGGAGGACGGCGACCGCCTCGGCCGGCTGGAGCCTGCCGACGCCGAGCGGTACTTCAGCAACTTGGCCTTCTTCGAGTCGTTCAGCACCCTCCGCCTCAGCCAAGAAGACCTGCAGCGCCGCCTGCGCGAGTCTCACGTCCTGGTGCTCGGCACCGGCGGCCTCAACTCCAACACCATCCCGCACCTCGCCGGGCTCGGCGTCGGCGCGATGACGCTGCTCGACCGGGACACCGTGGAACCGCGCAACTTCGCCCGGCAGTACCTCTACCGCACGGACGACATCGGCGCGCGCAAGGTCGAGCGCGCCGCCGCGTGGGTGCGGGCCTTCGACCCCGCCATCCAGGTCGAGTGGGTCGAGACCGACATCGCCGGACCGGAGCAGCTCGTCGAGCTCATCCGCCGGGTCCGGCCCGATGTGGTGGCCTCGGGCATCGACCGGCCGAAAATGATCGACCTCTGGGTCAACGAGGCGTGCGTACGCAACGGCGTGCCGTTCGTCCGTGGCGGCATGTCGGTCACCACCGGCACGGTCTGGTCGGTGAACCCGGGCGTCAGCGCGTGCCGCGCCTGCGTACCGGCCGACCCCTCGAACCCGGCTGACTTCCCCGACCCCGACGATCCGGCCATCGCCGGCGCCATCGCCGCCACTCGCCTCTTCGTCAGCAGGCCGCAGCCCAACCGCGGGATCGGGCCGGTCGCCGGCCTGCTGGGGGCATTCGGCGCCTTCGAGGTGCTGCGTTACCTGACCGGCTTCGAGCCGCCGGCGTATGCCGGTCGGCCGCTCGACATCGACTTCGCGCACGGCTGTGCGACCAGTCAGGCCGAGTGGCCCCGTGACCCAGCGTGTGCGGTATGCGGAGGGAGGTGATCAACATGAAGATCGAGATCGTACGAGTCGAGAACGCCCGGCTCACGCAGAACGGCACCGACTCCTAAAAAATCGGCCAAGGGGCCGCACTCCTGATTTATCGGGATGCGGCCCCTCCCGCTTCCTGCCGACCGTGGAGAGATGAGAAGAATGGCCAGGTCCCTGGATGAGGAGCTGCGCGAGCGGGCCGCCCGGCTGACGGTCGCCTTCGACGGCGAGGCATGGATTCTCGGCCGCCCCGAGCTGGGCATTTTCGTCGCGGTGCCGGAGCCGGGCGCGGTCTTCGTCACCACGCTGCAGGAGACCGGCTCGCTCGACGAGGCCACCGCGCGGGCCGGCGAGGTCGCGGGCGAGCAGGTGGACGGCACGGACTTCGTCGACGGCCTCACCGCTGCGGGCCTGCTCGACCCGCCGGCCGCGGCGGGTGGGACGCGCGGGCAGCTCAAATGGATCGAAGGGGTCAGCTCCCGATCGGCGGCCCGGCTGTTCGGGCCCGTCGCCTGGTCGTGTTACGCGGCCGCCGCGGTCGTCGCCGTCTCACTCCTGCTGATCCGGCCCGATCTGCGTCCCTCCTGGGAGGACGCCTGGTTCCTGCCCAGCCCCGGCCTGTCCGCGTTCGGCTGGCTGCTGATCGGCATCGCGTTCGGCGCCTTGCACGAGGCGTGGCACTGGCTCGCGGGACGGGCGATCGGCGTGCCGGCGATCTTCCGGGTCAGCTATCGCGGCATATACGTCGTCTTCGAGACCGATCTCACCCAGATCGTCACGCTGCCGCGCAACCGCCGCCACGGCGTCTACCTGGCCGGAATGGCCATCGACACCGTGATCCTGGCCGTCGCGCTGGGGCTGCGGCTGCTCGACCCGCCCGGCGTCCTCGACGATCTCCTCGCCGTCTTGGTGCTCTCCCAGGTCGTCGGCATCATCTGGCAGTGGGCCGCCCTGCCGCTGCGCAGCGATTCGTACGCCCTGCTCGCGAACCTGCTGCGGTGCCACAACCTCTACCGGACGACCTGGCTGACCGCCAAGATCACGCTGTTCCGGCTCACCCGGGCCGAGACGGCCGAGCTGTCCGAGATGAGCGCGCGTGATCGCCAGGTCGCCCGGTGGTTCGTGGTGCCGTACGTCGCGGGGATCGCGGGCATGGTCTGGATATTCGTCACGGGCGTGCTGCCGTTGGTCGTCTCGCTGGGGCGCTGGGCCATGACGCAGCTCGGTGGCAGCACGATCGGCTCGGCGGGGTTCTGGGAGGCGCTCGCCGTGGCCGTGTACATCATCGTGCAGGTGGGTCTGCCACCGCTGCTGGCCCTTCGCGAGCGCCGGTTGCGCCGGGCCGGCGCACTCCTCTGAGGCGCCATGCCGGGCGGCCCGCCGGCACTGGTCGTGCGGATGGCGTGGGAGATTCTGCACGCCGCTGGTATCGATGCGGCGCCTCGCCCGGCCAGGCCGACCTGGCGGCGGTTCCCGACCGTCCAAGCCCACGCGATCATCGCCTGCGACTTCCTGGTGGTCGGGACGGAGTGTGACTTTCGGTGGTGAGTGACAGGACCCATCTTGTCCGTTTTTAACTAACGCCCCCAGATGGCCCGCTAGAGGCGGCGGCAGTTTCCGGGCCGCTTCGGGCGGTTGTCGGTCCAACCGGTTACGGAGGTCCAGATCTCGGAGTCCATGGTCCCGCCCTTGGCGAGGCCCACGGTGCTCTCTCCCGCCTTCGTGACCTTGGCCAGGATCTCACCGGTCAGGGGGTCCAGGATGGTCGTGTGGTCCTCGGCCACCTCGTCGTCCTCACCGAACTCCCTGAAGTACTCGCTGCCCTTGTCGAAGTCCACGGCGAGGCCGCTGCGGCCCAGCGGGTCTTTGACCGGCCCTCGAACATTGGTCGTGGGCAGGTCGGCGAGCAGGCGGAGGACGGCGGCCCGGGCCGCCGGGGTGAGGGGTGTCGCCAGCAGGGCGTCGGAATTGGCGATGGCATCCTCCAGCGTCTGCGTCGTCTCTGCCTTGGCCCGGTTGGTCTCCCAGCGGGCACGCAACCACGCGCGCAGTCCCTTGTCATCGGCGGGCAGCGCCGAGATCTCGGCCAGCGTGTACGGACGGAGCGGGTGAGCGCCGGGCCCGTGCTCTGGCATGACCTCGTGGGTGTACTGGCAGTCCCTGCTCTCCGCACGTATCGGCAGCTTCACACAGTCGGCCGCTTTCGTGCCGGGGGTGCACACACGCTGAACCTTGGCGGGCGATCCCCCGGCCCGCCAGACGCGTTCGTCGGCCGGAGTCGCCGGGCGCAGGCTCGGTTCCCCGCCCTGTGTCTGCACAGGGTTCTTGAGATCGCGCGGCAGCCAGACTTCTGTCCGCGACGAGGCCACCGCGTTGAAGGCGCGCCCCCCGGCCTGCACCCGTATCAGATAGTCGTTCTCCAGCGACCTGTGCCAGTACGCGCCCCGGTCGTCGGGCAACCGCACGACCTGGGCGGCCAGCTGGCGCAGTGCCTGGTTCCCCGCAGAGGGCACCAGCACGGGAGGAGGCACGGGGGCGGGCACGGCGATCATTTTCGAGACCAGCGCGACCACAGCGAGGATGACGACGACCGCCGCGGCCGTCAACATCGGTAGCCCCCGAAAGCCTCGACGCGGACGGATTGCAAAAGGATCTGCGACAGGCCCCAGGTTCTCCGGGGACACCAGTTCCGCGCCGGCGGAGAAAGCGTCGCGGAGTCGGTCTTCAACGCTTCGAGTCATCGCTCCTCCTGCAATTTCACGGCGAGCACCTTCAGCGCCCGGGATGCTGTCGATTTGACCGTTCCGCGGCTGACCCCCATCACCTGGGCGATCTCTGCCTCCGACAGGTCGAGGTAGAAACGCAGCACCAGCACCTCGCGCTGGCGTCGCGGCAGAGCCCGGACGGCCAGGAACACCTGTCGCCTGGTCTCCCCGAGCAACGCCGCCGCCTCTGCCGACCAGAAGGGAACCTCAGGTCGACCGTGGAAACGCCCGATGATCGCTCTGCGCCGCAGGATCATCCGGCACCCATTGACCACGGCAGTGCGCAGGTACGGCAGCACCTGCCCTCGGTCGGCCAGCTTGCTCCACCTGCGATACACCGCGGCGAACGCGTCCTGGACAACGTCCTCAGCGATTGCCTGGTCACCCAGCAGCAGGAAGGCCAACCGCACAAGGGCGAGCCGGTGGACGACGAATAACTCGGTCACGACCGTATCGGCCGATGCCTCGGCACCCGGGGGACCGGGTGGATCGTGGACGATCTCGGATTTCATGTCTTCTACATGCATAAGCCATCGAGGAGGTTGCGTCCCGCCACCACCTTCTTCTCCGGCGGAGCTCGGTTCCTCGACCCCGTTGCAGGCCAGGTCGCTCGAAACGAGAGGGCGGGCGACGAGCCGGAGGCCGAGGAGCGGATGGCGCGCGGCGCCGGTGACCGTCCACGGCTCCCACGAACCGGCACCCTCGCCACAGCCGGCGATGACCGGCGACGGGAGGAAGTGTCAAGTTGACTTGGCACTTCGCGGCCGGGCTGGACGCGCTGCCGGTCGCGCGGCCGCACCCGCTGGTACGCAACACCAGCCAC
This sequence comes from Nonomuraea rosea, assembly GCF_039539705.1. Taxonomy (NCBI): domain Bacteria; kingdom Bacillati; phylum Actinomycetota; class Actinomycetes; order Streptosporangiales; family Streptosporangiaceae; genus Nonomuraea; species Nonomuraea rosea. The sequence continues at coordinate 79,872 of NZ_BAABDQ010000041.1, forward strand.
CCGGCCCGGACCTGCCGGCTTTACGGAACTGGCCGCCCGCCTGCTGAAGGCCGCAGCATAAGCCGCCGGGGAGATCGGCGACCTGCTGCTGCGCCACTACTCGACATCCCTCGCCACGCTTGATCGGGTCATCCCGGCCCCATCGCCGGCGCCCGCGCAGCCCGGCCGGCGACCATGTAGCCGATGGACCGCCCATCGAGTCGGGCTCGATGGCATTAGGGGCGATCGGCGCGAGAGCGGCGGCGGCACCATGCGGAGCAGGTCCGCTGTCCCGCCGAGGTCGTCCGGGGGATCAACCGTCAGGTGGCGGCGATGGTGGCCTGGAGTGCGGTGTCCAGGGGGGTGGCGGTCAGGCCGAAGGTGTTCTCGAACGCTGAGGAGTCGACGACGAAGGGGCGGTCGAACTGGTAGCGGGTCTCTTTCAGCTCGCGGATGACGGGGTTGGTCAGCTCGAGGGCGAGCAGGATCGGCGCCGGGGGGCGGTTGAGGCGTGGGGCCGCTGCGCCGGCGAGTTCGCACAGCCGCCCGGCCAGGGCGCGGGCGGTCAGCGCGGGGTTGGTGGGGGTGTGCCAGGCGCGGCCCCAGGCGCGCTCGTCGGTGGCGGCGACGGCCATCGCGGCGGCGACGTCGGGCAGGTAGGTCCAGGAGTGGGGTTGGTCGGCGTCGCCGAGGAAGGAGGTGCGCTTGCCGGCGAGCAGCGAAGGCACGAAGCGGGTGCCGACGGGGGTCTGGTCGCTGGCGCCGGGGCCGAAGTAGTCGGAGCTGCGGATCTCGGTGACGCGAGCGCGGCCCGCCTGATGCGCGGCCAGCGCGTCGGTCCACATCTGGGTGCGGACACGGGCTTTGACGCCGGCGGGGTTCAGGGGGTGCTTTTCGGTCATCGGTGTGTTGACGGGGCCGTAGGCGTAGAGGTTGCCGGCGGTGACGAGCACCGCGCCGGTGGCTTCGGCGGTAGCGAGTAGCGCGGCGGCCAGCGGCGGCCAGTCTTGGGCCCAGCGGGTGTAGGCGGGGCCTGCGCAGTTGTGCAGGGCGTCGGCGCCCTTGACGATCCGGATGAGCTGCTCGCGGTCGTTGAGGTCGGCCGCGACGGACTCCACCCCGGCGAGGGCGGTGCCGGATCTGGTGATCACGACGACCTCGTGCCCTTGCGTGCGCAGATGCTCGGCAAGGTGCCTGCCGACCTGCCCTGCACCTGCGATGACGTGCTTGCCCATGGTGGTTCCTCTCGTGGATACTGCCGCTCTCTTATGAGAGCAATGCTCTCTCAACGGGTCGTACAAGTCAAGAGCACTGCTCTCAATTCAGGACACCGATCTAGCCGACGGCGCGACGAGTGCCTCTGAACTGGTAAAACGATCTGTTCGGGACTTAGGCGCATGAGCTGGCCCACTGGACGTGACAATGGCCGGGCCTACTCGTTCCGCAGCACGGTGGAGCGCGCCGCGGACCGCGCGGGGATCAGCGCGCCGAGGACCGCGATGACGATCCCGGTCAGGGCAAGCGCCGCCAGGTACGGTGCGTGCCAGACATCCTTCATGGGCTCAGGGAAGACGACCACGGTGACGCTGTCCACGAGCAGGCGGTGCGCCACCATCCCGAAGGGAATCCCGAGCAAGCCACCGACCGCGCCGGGCCAGGCCGCGGACGTCACCGTCATCACCGTGACCTGGCGCGGTGTCATCCCGATCGCCTTGAGTATGCCCAGGTCGCGGCGGCGTTCCCGGACGTTGAGCAGCACGGTGTTGAAGACGCCGAGCGCCGCGACGATGGCCAGTAACGCGGTGAACACCGACGACATGCCGACGACCGCCGTGGTGGCGAAGCTGCCCGAACTCACCAGCGACGGATTCAGGCCCGCATCGGCCGCCCGGACGGCATCCATGTAGGCCTGGGGGTCGGCATCAGGCGCGAGCTGGACGTAGTACTCGGCGGGCTTGGCGTCCGGAGCGAGCTCGGCCGCGGTGGGCCAGGTGGCGCCCACCGTTCGGGAGTCGCTGTCGACGAGCGAGCCGACGATGATCGCCGATACGTGGCGGCCGTCTCGCCGCAAGGTGACGCGGTCGCCGACCCTCAGTCCGTGCTGGGTGAGGAACCTCGGCCCCGCCACGATCTCCCGAGGTCCCTTCGGCCAGCGTCCTTCGACAATCTGGGACAGGAAGGCCGGTGGCCTGTCCCCGCGATAGAAATTGGCGAATCGACTCAGGGTGTATCCGGCGAGTTGCACCTGGACGAAGGCGCGAGCCGTCACCCCCTTCGCACCGGGGAGGGCGCGCAGCCGCGCCTCGATGCGGGGGTCGCTCAGCTTCGGGGCGGGCCGGCCGGTCTCGGGCCTGCCACCGACCTGGACATTGATCACGGCCCCGCCGGTCCGGCCCAGATTGCCTGCGGCGATCATGGTGCTGGAAGCACCGGTCGCCAACGTCGCCGTGGCGACCCCGAGCATCACGGCCGCCGCGGTGAGAGCGGTGCGACCCGGACGGGCGAACGGCAGCCCCAGTCCCAGACTCACCGAGCGCGGCAGCGGAGCGGCGGCGAGCCACCGTTGCGTGCGCAACCCGCGCCCGGCTTTCGGGGCGCTGCCCGCGCTGATCGCCTGGGCCGCGGGCAGCCGGCGTGCGCGCAGCGCGGGCACCAGCGCGGCGAGGGCGACGAGGGCGCACATGGCCGGCGGACAGGCGACGGACACCCACGGGCTGACGCCGACCACCGCGTTACCGGCCTGGACTCCGGAGAACGCCACGGTGAGAATCGGCGGTGCCAGCATGATGCCGCTCAGGGTGCCGAGCACGCATCCGCCGACCGCGGGCACGCCGATCATCATGAGATAGACCGCCATGACCTGGTTGGGGGTGAAGCCCAGGGCCTTGAGCACCCCGATGTGCCGGTATCCGGACACGACGGCCCCGCTGACCACATTGACGACGATCAGCACGCAGACCCCCAGGGCAAGAACGCCGAACACCGTCAGGAGCGGAAGGTAAGCGCCGGCCACGTTGGAGAATGCCAGCTTGAGCGCCAGATACGACTGAACGGTCGTGGTCACGCCCGCGGGCAGTCCTTGGCCTGCCTCGGCCAGGCCGGCCCGGATCTGCTGGTCCGTCGATGCCGAGGTGAAGCGGTAGAGCATCTGCCTGGCCTGCGGGCGCAGCGCGGTCATCTGCTCGGGTGTGACCCAGGCGCCGGCGGACTGGCTCATGCTGGTGGCGAAGCCAACGACGGTGAACGGCCGGGCGCCTTCGGCCACGACCTCAGCGCCCAGCAGGTCCGGGTCCGGGGTGCCCTGGTCGGCGAAGTTGACGACGATCTCACCGGGGGCGGTGGCCCAGCGGCCGATGCGGATGTCCACGCGGTCCACCGGCCCGCCCGGATCCGCCCGGCCCACCACCGTCAAAGGACCGGCCGCCTGCTGATACCAGTCCTTGGTGACGTCCAGGACCGCCTGGCCGAAGGGCCCGGCGGTGTCCTCGACACCGGCCCGCGTTGCCGTCCGCGCCACCTGCTCGTCGGTGACCTTCGCGGCATCGAAGGTCACCACGGCGTGAGCGCCGCGTTGCCGGGCGAACGCTTGGTCGAAGGGCGCTGAGGCGGCGACCAGCAGCGCCAGTGTCATCAGGACGGCCGTGGTCGCGATCAGCACCACGAAGCCGATGGCGGCGCTCTGGAATCTGCGGCGCCTCATGGCCGCGCGAGCCGTGCTCCATACGCTGCTGCTCCACCCGGTGCCCCGAAAGGTGCCCGCCAAGCCGCTCATGCGGCCGCTCCCGGCGCGCTGTCGGCCGCCACCCGGCCGTCGGTCATCGTGATCAGGCGACTGCAGGTGGCGGCCACCTGCGGATCATGGGTGACGATCAGCAGGGTCTGGCCGATGCGGTTGAGGTCGCTGAGCAGATCCATCACCTGCTCGCCCGAGTGGCTGTCCAGAGCGCCGGTGGGTTCATCGGCCAGCAGCAGCTCCGGCCGGTTCATCAAGGCCCTGGCCACGGCCACCCGCTGACGCTCGCCACCGCTGAGGGTCGCCGGGTAGTGGTTGCCGCGTCCGGCGACGCCGAGTTCGTCCAGCAGCTCCAGGGCACGCCGACGCGCACGGCGGGCCGGCGTCCCGGCCAACTGCGCGGCCAGCGTCACGTTGTCCACCACGGACAGGTCGTCGAGCAGATTGAAGAACTGAAAGACCATGCCGATGCGCTGCCGCCGGAACAATGCCAGCCCGGCCTCGCTCAACCCGCCCAGGTCCTGACCGCAGACCTCGACCCTGCCCGAGGTGGGGCGATCCAGGCCGGCCACCACGTTGAGCAGCGTGGACTTGCCGCACCCGGACGGCCCCATCACCGCGACCGCCTCACCGGCGCGGACTTCCACCTGCACCCGGTCCAGCGCCAGGACATCGCCGTACTGCCTGTGAACCTCGTCCAACCGCACGACCGTGGGTGGATGGCCGAGGTGATCCGTCGTCATGACAGGTGAACCTAAAGCGTGCGCTTCAAGCCCCGCATCGGACCGCGGTTGCCTTCGCACGCCACCGGTCATACCGCAGATGTACCTCCAAGGTCCGATGCCGGCGCCCACCACAGGGGCGTCCGATCGTCCGGCGCATCCGTGTGATGCTTCTGCCCGGCCGGCCGATCGGCGAAGGAGGATCACGCTGCCTTCCATGGCGTCGTCAAGCCGCCTCGGGCACGTGTGGGAGCATCGCGTCGATCTCCGCAGGGGTGGGAGGCGCGGCGCCCCGCCTCGTACAGACCACTGCGGCTGCGGCGATCGCGCGCCTCAGCGCGTGCGCGATCTGCTTGGGTGCGAGGGCGGGTGAGGTGAGCGCCGCGCCGGCTACGGCGAGGAACGCGGCGGCGAAGGTGTCGCCCGCGCCCACGGTGTCGGCGACCTGGACAGCAGGGGCCGCACAGGTGATGACGTGATCGCCGGAGATCGCGATCGCGCCGTCTCCGCCTCGGGTCACCACGACCAGGCGCTCGCCCGGCAGCCGGGACCAGCGGCGTGCGGCGTCGAGGTCGGGTTCGCCCGGGTACAGCCACCCGAGGTCATCCGCGCTCACCTTGACCAGCCGGGCCAGCCGTGTGCACTCCTCCACCAGCGGCAATGCGTTCGACCGGGGGCCGAGCAGCGCCGGGCGGATGTTCGGGTCGTACGACACGGGCACCCCGGCCGTCACGGCCGACCTCATAAGCCGTCGCACCTCTTCAGCTCCCTGGCCAACGAGCGTGGCGAGGGAGCCGGTGTGCAGGCATGTGACCCCAGAGAGCGGCACGCTCCCCGCGAGCCGCCAGCCGAACCTGAAATCGTAGGTCGCCGATCCGTCCCCGCCGATCCGGGCGATGGCCAGGTTGGTCGCCTGCGTGTTACGCAACTCGTCGGTGCGAACCCCGTGCCGGGTGAGATGGTCGCGCAGCAATGCGCCGAACATGTCCTCGCCGGTCTCGCTGACGTACCTGGTCGGCTGGCCCAGGCCGGCGAGCGTGACCGCGACGTTGAGCGGGCTTCCTCCCGGAACCGCGGTGAATCGCCAGTCCTCCGGCGAGCCGATGAGATCGGCGATGCTTTCGCCGACCACGAGAAAGGTCATGTGTCCTCCTGCACTGAGCGCGCCGGGATGACGCACTCGGTCGTGTGTGGGGCAGTGAGATCCGGAGTAGCCTCGGCACCGTGGCACGCACGGGTACAGCCGGGGACAACGAAGCCCGCGGCAGGGAAAAGCTGTTGAGCCGGATCGTCGGGTACATGTTGCAGAATGGCTCCGCGGCCGCGACGCTGCGCGAGCTCGCCAAGGCGGCGGGGTCGAACAACCGCATGCTGCTGTACTACTTCGGATCGACCGAGAACCTGGTCAAGGAAGCTCTCGATGCGGCGCTGCTGCAGTACCCGTCGATGAAGGATCTCGATCGGCACATCAGCCGCCTGGACATCCCGCTCGACGAGCGGTTGCGGGAGACCTGGCGAGCCGTATGCCGGGAGGAGAACCTGCCCTACCTGAGATTGCTGTTCGAATCCGTGGGGCTGGCGGTGCACCAGCCCGAGCGCATTCCCGGTCTTCTACGGCATTTCGGCCACGACTGGGTCACCACGGCCACCGCGGCGCTGCAGAACGACGGCCTGGCGCACGGCGACGCGAACGCGCTGGCCAGGGAGATCGTCGCATTGTGGCGTGGTCTGCAGCTGGACCTCCTCGCCACCGGTGACGTGGACGGGGTGACCGCCGTGCATGATCGGGCGGCCGCCGCGATCTCCCTGCGGGCCGCGTCACTGCGGGCTCACCAAGGCGCCGGCGCGGACCCGCTCGACGCCGTCCACGACGACGTCGCGGACGTCGGAGGGGCGCGCGGAGTAGGTCAGGGCTGACCACACGTCCTGGCAGCCGGCGAAGTGCGGCCGTGTGAGGTCGACCACCTGCAGTGTGGCGCGTTTGCCGGTTTCGAGCGTGCCGATCTCCCCGTCCAGTCCCAGTGCTTTCGCGCCGTGGACGGTGGCCAGCTCCACGGCCTGCCGTGCCGTGATCAGCCGGGGGTCGCCGGACACTCCCTTGTGCAGGGTGGCGGCCAGTTTGACGGCCGACCAGAGGTCCAGCCCGTTGCTGCTCGCCGCGCTGTCGGTGCCCAGGGCCACCGTCACGCCGGCCGCCAGGAGCTCGCCCACGGGGGCCACGCCACAGGCCAGCTTGAGGTTCGACCACGGACAGTGCGCGACGGACGTGCCCGTGGCGGCCAGGGTCTCGATGTCGGCGTCATCGAGGACGACCGCGTGCGCCACCACCGTGCCCGGCCCCAGCAGGCCGGTCTGCTCCAGCACCTGGATGGGCGAGGCGCCGTGCGCCTGGCGGACGTCGGCCACCTCCTTGGGGCTCTCGCTGGCGTGCACGTGGACGCGGCAGGCGTATCGCCTGGCCAGCGCGGCGACCTCCTGTAACTGGTGCCGGGTCAGAGCGTAGGTGCTGTGCGGCATGAGGACGGGCGCCGCGGTCGCGCCGGGAGGGTGGGCGGCCAGCCTGACCTCGGCGTCCCTGAGGGTCTCCGCGAACGAGCGCGGGTCGGGGTTGGCGAAGCCGGCGAATGTGGGGCCGGTGACGATCCGCAGTCCGTACGGCGCGGCCGCGGCCGCCGTCTCCTCGTCGAACCAGTACATGTCCAGCGCGGCGGTGGTTCCGGCCAGGATGGACTCGGCCGAGGCCGACGCGACACCGCGACGGACGGCGTCCCGGGTGAGGACCTTGGCCTCCTCGGTGGTGAGGCGGGAGACGAACTCCTCCAGCGTCACATCGTCGGCGATCCCGCGGAACTGCGCCATCGCCAGGTGGCTGTGGGCGTTGATCATTCCGGGCAGGACCGCGCAGCCGGTCGCGTCGATCTCGCGGGCCGCCGTGTACGCAGGCTGCTCGCTGTCCTTGCCGACAGCGGCGATCCGGCCGTCACGGACACCGAGGAAGCCATCGTCGAACGTAGCGTCCGCCGCGCTCATCGTCAGCAGCCGCCCATGGCGGATGACCAGGTCGAATGCAGGGGGTTCGTGGCTCAAACTGCGGCCCTTCCAAATTTGAGGCTTCCGCCCAGAGGGCTGAAGCGTTAGGTTGAATCAAATGGTTCACTTTGCCGAGCGGTAAGTCAACCCTCTGCACCGGAACCTGACCTTCCCCCTTTCAGCACGGCGCGGCCTCCGCGCCGAGATCGTGCGTGGACGCACAGCCTGAGCTCACTGTCCGTCCACGGCAGGAGAAACACATGCGTAATAGACTCAAGTGGCTCACGCCCGCGCTGGTCGCTACGGCCCTGGTGGCGGCTGCGTGCGGCAACCAGGCACCGAACGGCCCGGCCGAGGACGGGCTGCGCGTCGGCCTGGCCTACGACATCGGCGGACGCGGCGACCAGTCGTTCAACGACGCGGCGGCCCGGGGGCTCGACGAGGCCAAGGCGAAGCTGCGCGTGGCCAAGACCCAAGAGCTCGAAGCGACCGCGGGAGAGTCGGACCAAGCCAAGGAACAGCGGCTCCGCCTGCTCGCCCAGCAGGGATTCAACCCCATCATCGCGGTCGGCTTCGCCTATGCCGGGCCGCTGCAGAAGATCGCGGGCCAGTTCCCCGGCACCCGCTTCGCGCTGATCGACAGCCTGGACGCGCACGCGCCCAATGTCGCCAACCTGGTCTTCGCCGAGCAGGAAGGCTCCTATCTCGTCGGAGCCGCCGCAGCACTGAAGAGCAAGACCGAGACCGTCGGCTTCATCGGCGGCGCCAACACCCCGATCATCGGCAAGTTCCTCGCCGGCTTCGAGGCGGGCGTGACCGCGGTCTCCCCGAAGAAGAAAGTGCTGGTGCAGTACCTCAGCCAGGCGCCCGACTTCTCCGGCTTCAGCTCGCCTGACAAGGGCAGGGTCGCCGCTGACGGCATGTACCAGCGCGGCGCCGACATCGTCTTCTCCGCCGCGGGCGGGTCCAGTACCGGGATCGTGCAGGCCGCCCACCAGAGCGGCAAGCGGGTGATCGGCGTGGACTCCGATCAGTACCTCCAGCCGGCACTCGCCTCGGCCAAGGACGCCATTCTCACCTCCATGGTCAAGCGCGTCGACCGGGCGGTCCTGGACTTCGTCGCCGACGTCGAGCAGAACCGGTTCGTGGCCGGCGAGCACCTGTACGGACTGAAGCAGAACGGCGTCACGTACGCCACCTCCGGCGGTTTCGTCGACGACGTCAAGCCCCGGCTGGAGCAGATGCGCCAGGCCATCGTCGACGGCACCATCGTCGTGCCGACCACTCCGAAGGCATGACGATGGTCGTCACCACACCCGCCGCCGCCCTGACCGCGACGAACCTGCGCAAACAGTTCCCCGGCGTCGTCGCCAACCAGGACGTCAGCCTGACCCTGCGCGCGGGAACGATCCACGCCGTCGTGGGAGAGAACGGCGCCGGCAAGTCCACCCTGATGAAGCTGCTGTACGGGATCCACCGGCCGGATGCCGGGGAGATCCACGTGAACGGCGAGCGGGTCTCCTTCGCCTCGCCGAAGGACGCGCTGGCAGCCGGGCTCGGCATGGTCCACCAGCACTTCATGCTCGCCGACAACCTGTCGGTGCTGGAGAACGTCATCCTCGGCGCCGAGCCGCGCAAGGCGGGGTCGACAGATGTCTCGTCGGCCGTGCGCGGGATCGAGGCCATCTGCGCCGACCTCGGGGTGAAGCTCGACCCGCACGCCCCGGTCGGGGACCTGAGCGTCGCCGACCGCCAGCGGGTCGAGATCGTCAAAGTGCTCTACCGGGGAGCCAGGATCCTGATCCTCGACGAGCCGACCGCCGTGCTGGTGCCACAGGAGGTCGACCGGCTGTTCGCCAACCTCACCCGGCTGACCGATCGCGGGCTGTCGATCCTGTTCATCTCGCACAAACTGGACGAGGTCCTGTCCGTCGCCGACGATGTGACCGTGATCCGGCGCGGGGTCACCGTAGCCGACTCGCTCCGCGCGGAGCAGGTGTCCGCCCGCGAACTCGCCCACCTCATGATCGGAGCGGAGCTCACCGCGCCCGGCCCGGCGCGCTCCCGCGAGCGGTCGGGTGACCGTACCAGCCTGCGCCTGGAAAACGTCGGCCTGAACCCGGTCCCCGGGCGGCAGGCCCTGCACGAGGTGACCCTCGAACTGCGGGAAGGCGAGATCGTCGGCATCGCCGGTGTGGAGGGCAACGGGCAGACCGAACTGATCGAATGCGCCTCCGGTGTCCGCCGCCCGGACTCCGGGCGGCTCACGCTCTTCGGCCAGGACATCACCGCGATGGACACCCGGCGCCGCCGGTCGGCCGGGATGGCGGTGGTGCCCGAAGACCGCCACCGGCAGGCCTTGCTCCTGGAGGCCCCGCTCTGGGAGAACCGCATGCTGGGCTGGCAGACCCACACCCCGAACAGCAGGAAGGGCTGGCTGCGCAGAAAGGCCGCCCGTCGCGACACCGAGCGCCTGCTCGGTGATTACGACGTGCGCGCCCACCATCCGGACGTCGCGGCTTCCGCGCTGTCCGGCGGCAACCAGCAGAAGCTCATCATCGGGCGCGAGCTCTCCCACGATCCTCAGGTACTCCTCGCCGCGCACCCGACCCGCGGCGTCGACATCGCCGCCCAGCAGAGCATCTGGCAGCACATCGAACGGGCAGTGTCCCGGGGCATGTCGGTGCTGCTGATCTCCGCCGACCTCGACGAGTTGCTGACCAGGTCGGACCGCCTCCTGGTGATGCTGCGCGGCCGTCTGGTCGCCGAGGCGGACCCGCGGGAGATCGACGCCGCCCGGCTCGGGATGGCCATGTCCGGCGCGACGGAGGCCACACCGTGAAGCTGATCCCGCACCTGCGCGGCGCGGCCGTCGGGCTGCTCTCGTCGGGAGCCGCGGTCGTGCTCGCCGCCGTGGCGGCCTCGCTGATCCTCGTCGCGACGGGTGCCTCCCCGATCGAGGCCGCGCGGGCCATGGTCCTGAACGGCCTCAGCGACACCAGCTCCGCGATCATCCTGAACTCGGCCGCCGCCTACTACCTGTCCGCCGTCGCGGTCGCCTTCACCTTTCGCCTCAACCTGTTCAACATCGGCACCGAGGGCCAGTACCGGATCTCCGCCCTGTGTGCCGCGGCCGTAGGCGCGGGACTCAGCCTTCCCGCCCCGCTCGGTCAGGTGGTCATCGTGGCCGCCGCGATGATCGCGGGCGCGGCATGGGCCGCCGTCCCGGCGCTCCTGAAAACGCTCAAGGGCGTCAACGAGGTGATCTCCACGATCGCACTGAACTTCATCGCGATCGGACTGATCTCCTATCTGCTGGCTCCTGGACGTCTGGGCAGCGGAAGCGGCAGCAACATGGGCACGGCACCGATTCCGGACGGCCTGCGGGACCCGGGGATCGACATCGCCGCCGAGGGCGCGAGGCTGCACTGGTCCTCGCTCCTGGCCGTGGTCGCCGGCATCGGCTTCTACCTGCTGATCGAGCGTACGGTCTTCGGTTTCGACCTGCGCGCCGCGGGCCGCTCCGCGGACGCGGCCCGCAGCGGGGGCGTGCCCATGGGCAGGACCATCGTCATCGCCATGGTCCTTTCGGGCGCCACCGCCGGGCTGATCGGTATGCCGTCGCTGCTCGGCGACTCCGGAAGCTTCTCACTGAGCTTCCCTTCCGGGCTCGGCTTCATCGGCATCGCCGTGGCCCTGTTCGGGGGTAACCGCGCCGCCGGGATGGCGATAGGCGCGCTGCTCTTCTCGTTCCTGGACAACTCCTCCAACGTGCTCCAGCTCATGGACGTCAGCAACGAAGTCGTCCGCATCATGGAAGGCCTGATCATCTTGGCCGTGGTCATCACCAACCGGCTGACCTCTCGATGGCGCACGGGCCGGGCACGGCCAGATCGGCTCAAGGACGTGCCGGCCATGTCCGCCGCGCCCGCCGGGGCGAACACGGGGGGCGGCGCGTGACGACTCCCACCATCACGGCCCGGAACGAGCCGCATGCCCCGGCCGGGCGCAGCCGGGGGAACCGGCGGCAATCGCTCCTCGCGATCCTGTGCGCGATCGCGCTCGCCGTCGCGCTGGTACCACATGCCACCGACCTGGTATCGGGGAACACGTTCAGCACCGCACTGGTGCTCACCTGCCCGGTGGCCCTCGCGGCGCTCGGAGGCGTGTGGGCCGAGCGCGCGGGCGTCGTCAACATCGGACTCGAGGGAACGATGATCCTCGGCACCTGGGGGGCCGGATTCGGCGCCCTCCAGTGGGGACCCGCCCTCGGCCTGGTATTCGGCATGGCCTGCGGTGCGCTGGGCGGCCTCGTGCACGCGGTCGTCACCGTGACCTTCAAGGTGGACCACATCGTCGCCGGTGTGGCCATCAACATCCTGGCGCCCGGCGTCGCCAAGTACCTGTCCTCGCTCACCTTCGCCGCCATGCCCGGCGGCGGCACGACGCAGTCACCACCTGTTCCGGCACTGCCGGTGTTGCCCCTGCCCTTCGGGCTCGGCGGCCTCTCGACGGGGATCGTTCTCGGTCTGGTCCTGTTTCCGCTGTCGTGGTGGCTGCTGTGGCGCACACCGTACGGGCTCCGGCTGCGCTTCTGCGGAGAGAACCCCGTCGCCGCCACCAGCCTCGGCATTCGGGTGACCGTGCTGCGTTACGGCGCCGTCGTCTCCTCCGGCGCGCTCGCCGGCCTCGGCGGAGCGCTGCTGGTGCTGGCCAGCTCTGGCCTCTACCGGGATGGGCAGACGGCGGGCCGGGGATACATGGGACTGGCCGCCACGGTGTTCGGCAACTGGACGCCGTCCGGCGCGTTCGCCGGGTCGTTGCTGTACGGCTACATGGACGCCCTGCAGTTGCGCGGCGGCGGCTCGGCCGTCCGCACGGTTCTCGTGGTCGCCGCGCTGGTGTGCGGACTCCTCGCCGTGCTGGTGATCCTCCGGCGTGGCGGGCTGCGCAGGCTGGCCTTCCCCGCGCTGGCCGCGATCCTGCTCGCGACCGTCACGGCCCTGACCGACTCGGTTCCGGAACAGGTGGCCTTCGTGGCGCCCTACGTGGCGGTCCTGGTCGCGCTGGTGCTGTCGGGCCAGCGGCTCAGACCGCCGGCGGCACTCGGCAAACGTCACGACATCGCTTCCTCCTGAGGAAGCCCTTCACAGAATGAGGTTGTCGCAATTGCGCATCCTTGCGGATATGGATACCGGGCTGGACGACGCCCTCGCCCTGACCTATCTGGCGCACCGTCGCGATGTCACGCTCTGCGCCGTCACCTGTGTGAGCGGCTGTGTCGACGTCGACACGGTCTCTCGTAACACCACGGCCGTGCTGGCGACGCTGGGCAGGCCAGACGTCCCGGTGGGCCGGGGCAGCGCCCGGCCCCTCACCGCCGCGGGCGCGCCGGCCGAGTGGGTGTTCGGGCCGGGTGGCATGGGCGACGTCGAACTCTCCGGCGCGGCGGACCCCGCGGACCTGCCGCCCGCGCTGGAGGTGATGCGCCGGACGTTGGCGCAGCCCGGCCCTCGCACGACCTTGGTCTGCACCGGCCCGCTGACCAACGTCGCGCTGCTGCTCAGGGCTTATCCCGAGGTGGTCCACCAGGTCGAGGCGGTCTACGTGATGGGCGGCTCGGCCGTCGCCGGAGGCAACGAGACGCCGGCGGCCGAGTCCAACGTCCTGTACGACCCCGAAGCCACCGACATCGTGCTCCGCAGCGGGCTGCCGGTCGTCCTCTACGGGCTCGACGTCTTCACCCGCGTCAAGGCTTCGGAAGCGGACATCGCCGAGCTGGAGAACACGCCCGGGCCAGGAGGCGGGCTCGCCGCCCGCATCCTGCGCGACCTGGCCGCGCGATTCGCCACGCGCGGCGCGTTCCTCGGCGACGCGGGTGTCGCCGTGATCGCCACCGAGCGGGCGCTGGCCGATATCCGCCGGCTCAAGGTCGCCGTCGAGCTGCACGGCCGATACACGCGCGGGGCGACCATCGTGGACCGGCGCGAGACCAGGCCGCCGCACGGCGACCACGCCGACCAGTGGCCCTTCGTCGACGTGGTGTGGGACCTGGACGACACCGGCGTCGTCTCTCACTTCGTCAAGACCATCACGAGAGGTAAATGATCATGAACAAGCTGGGTGTGCACGCAGGGGTATTCGTCGGCGGCTGGTCCCCGGCCGACTGCGACACGGCCGTGGCGAAGGCGAGCGCCTGCGGATTCGACGTCATCGAGATCCCGGTGTTCGAACCGGAGACCTTGTCGTCCACCGCGACTCTTCAGGCGCTGCGGCGGCACGGAATGGAGGCCACCTGCTCACTTGGGCTGCCCTTTGAGGCGGACTTGGCCGCCGAGGACGCAGCCGTCAGCGCAGCGGGTGAGGAGTATCTGACCACCGCACTGGACTTCGCCGCGGCGATCGGGAGCTCCTACCTCGGCGGCGTGATCTACGGAGCCTTCGGCAAGCACGCCGAGCCGGTCTCCCCCGCCGGCCGGCGCAACGCGGTCGCCGCCATCCGCCGGGTGGCCGCCCGCGCCGCCGGCCACGGTGTCACGCTCGGCCTGGAAACCGTGAACAGGTACGAATCCAACCTGCTCAACACCGCTGAGCAGACGCGGGCGTTCATCGACGAGGTGGACGCCGCCAACGTCCGGCTGCACCTGGACACCTACCACATGAACATCGAAGAGCACGACGTCACGGACGCGATCCTGCGGAGCCGCCGTTATCTGGGGTATGTGCACATCGGCGAAAGCCACCGTGGGCCACTGGGGACGGGGACCGTCGATTTCCCTTCGATCTTTGAGGCGCTCCACGCCATCCACTATGAGCAGATCGTGACCTTCGAGAGCTTCTCTTCACAGGTCGTCTCTCCCGGGCTCTCCAGCACCCTGGCGATCTGGCGTGACACCTGGGACGACCCTGACAAGACCGCCACGGCGGCCCGTGACTTCATCACCCAAGCGCTGAACGGCTGACCCTGGCGGGGCTGGTATGGGAGCCACCGATCAAACGGCTCCCATGCCGCGGCTCGTCCTGCTTGACGGCAAGAATCTCCGCGGCCACGCAGGAATCCAGGGCGATCGCCTGCCCAGCAAGGATGACGCGGGTGCGATGCTGATCTTCGGGGCGGTGGTCTTCGCCTCTTCGGCTGCCGGCCGGTCACCAACCACCCAGTAGGCAGAATCATCTTTATGGGCCGGTCATCGCGGTGTCGAGGCGTTTGCGGATGGCGGTTCTGGCTCGCTCGTAGGCGTTCGCGTCGTCGTGCAGCAAGGAGGTGACGTTGGCGGCCTCCAGGAAAGCGATCAGCTCGAAGGCGAGCTGATCGGCGTCTGTGTCGTCGGCGAGCTCGCCGAGCTGGCGGGCGTCATCGATGGCGCGCGCCACGAAGGCGGCCCAGTCGAGGCCGGCCGCGGCGATGGCATCTCGCACACGGCCCGGGCGGGCATCGAACTCCGCGGTGACGGCGAAGAAGAAGCAGCCACCCGGAAAGACCCGCCGCTGTGAGTAGCTCAACCAGTTCTCGCAGAGCCGGCGCACCCGCCCCAGGCCCGGCGGCACGGTCAAAGCGGGCTGAACGACCTCGTTGACGTACACGCCCATCGCGGCGCGGATGGTGGCGAGCTGAAGCTCTTCCTTGGATCCGAAGAAGCCGAACAGGCCGCTCTTGCTCAGGCCGAGATCGGTGGCCAGCCGGCCGATGGACAGTCCTTCCAGCCCGTCCTGCGAGGCGATGTCCGCCGCCCGGCGCAGGATCACGTTGCGTGCTCGCTCGTCCCGCGGCCTTCCCACCATCTCAACCCTCTCGATGTACGAACGTTCGGTTCAGGATAGCGGCTTGACGTTGTCATAGCGCGCACCTAATACTGGCACGAACGTTCGTACAAAGGAGGATTGCCGATGACTGTCATCCCGGCTGTTGATCTCCGGGTCCTGGACCGGCGGGCCTTGGACCTCGCCGGAGAAGTGACCGCCCAAGTCACTGCAGCGGACCTCGATCGGCCCACACCGTGCGCGGCGTGGAACCTGGGCGACCTGTTGCGGCACATGGTCAGCGAAAACCGCGCCTTCGCCACCGCCGCGGGTATACCAGCGCACCGGCCCAACGAAGACAGCGGCGATCTCGAAACCGACCCGCTCCGCGCCTACCACGACTCCGCTGCCGCGGCCACGACGGCGTTCGCCGCCCCGGACATCTACGACCGCCAGATCGAGGTCGGCGAGTTCGGTGCCTTCCCCGGCCGGATCGCCATCAGCATGCACTTCGTTGACTTCCTCATGCACGGATGGGACATCGCCGCGAGCATCGGCGTGCCCTACCGGCCCGACCACGAGCTGGCCGAATCCGCGCTGGCGATAGCCGCCCGGTGGCCGGACACCTCCAAGACCCGCGGTCCGGGGGCCGCGTTCGGCACGCGCGTTCCAGTGCCCGGTGACGCGCCGGACTTCGAGCGGTTGCTCGGTCTGCTGGGCCGCACCCCGTCATGGGATGCGCCATGCTGAAAACACACTGGACTCCTGGACCGGCGGCCGACGTATCCGGCTCGGTGCTGGTCAGCGTCACAGACTTCCAGGTCAGCCGGCTATACGACCTGCCCGGCGTCTACCAGGCCGGGCTCAGCCTGCGCCGTGACTGGCCCCGTCTGCCCGGAGCGATCGGCATGTGGCTGTGGACGGAGCCGCTACGGGGCAGGTGCGGCTCGGTGTCGATCTGGCAGGACGAACAAGCCCTGCGCAATTTCGTCGCCTGGCCGGACCACGTCACCATCGTGCGCCGCTACCGAGGGCGGGGACGACTCAGGTCCGTCACCTGGACAGCCGCCCACTCCGACCGCGACATCTGGACACGGGCCCGCTCCTACCTGTCCGGCGACGGAACTCGAACACCATGACCAGCCGCGCAGCGCCACGAAACGAGAAGGTCATATGCAACGCGAACCGATGACCGAGCCCGGCCGGCATGAGGTGCTGCGCGTCCTGGACGACCGGGTCCGCCGGGGCAGCCGCCCAGGTGAGCGCCAGGACGACCACCGGGTGGCCCTGGCCATCGAGGGCGGCGGCATGCGCGGCACGGTCTCCGCGGGCATGGCCCTCGCCCTGTACGAAAACGGAGTGACGCACGCCTTCGACGCGGTCTATGGAGCGTCGGCAGGGGCCATCACAGCGGCCTGGCTGCTCAGCGGAACTCCCGAGCACCTGACCGGCTGGGCCGAACCCGTCTACGCGAAAGCGATGATCCGCCCATCCAACCTGCTGCGCGGCCAACCGATGGTCGATGTGCGCAACCTCGTCGAATACCTGTACCGCGAGGTGACCCGGATGGACTTCGACGCCGTCCTGACCAACCCCATCGAATATCATCCGCTCGCCACCGACGTCCGCACCGGGCGTTCCACCGACCTACGCCCGTATCTGACCGGGCCCGCCGAACTGCGGCTGGCCCTGCGGGCCAGTGCCGCACTGCCGTTCCTCGCCGGCCCGCCCATCGAACTGGCCGGGCGGCACTACTACGACGCAGGACTCGCCGAGTCCATCCCCTACCGCACCGCCCTGGCACAAGGCGCCAGCCATGTCCTTGTCCTGCGGTCCCGTCCCGCGCCTCCGGCCGGGACCGGAACACCGGCCGCCGGACCCGGCGCTCGACCGTCCTGCGGAGCACGCTTGATCGCCGCGACCGTTCTACGGCATCATCCGGAGGCACTGCACCGAAGTCTCTTCACCCGCGGCCACCGCTCGCTGCACGACGACGCGCTGCTCGCGCAGTACGACCAAGCCGTGCCGCCGACGACCCGCTTGCCCGCCGACGGCCAGATCCCAGCGGTGTTGTCCGTACGTCCCGGGCCTGATACCCCGCGCATCGGCCGCCTCACCCGCAACGGCAAACCGCTCAAAGCCGGGCTCGAAGCCGGCCACACGGCCGTCAATCGTCTGCTGCAGCCGCTCGGCCGGCTGGCCGCCATGCCGTAGGCGCGGCCGGCACCGCCACGCTCCAGCCCCCAGCCGTCCACCAGGATCCGGCTGTTTCGCGCTATTCGCCCCCGATGAGCGCATGAGATCCACGACCTGCTGGTCCACGCTTTCCGGCAGCCGGCCCAAGACCGGCCCCAGCCGTGATCCTCACCCCCACTGATCCGTACCGCCAAGGAGTCGCCATGGCCACGCTCGACCGCCACGACAACGTCTTCGTCCTGGACCTCGGCGACGACGAGAACCGCTTGAACCCCGCTTGGATCGCCTCCGTCAACGCCGCCTTGGACGAGGTGGAAAAGAGCAGCGGTCCGCGGGCCCTGGTGACCGCCGCCACGGGCAAGTTCTACTCCAACGGCCTGGACCTGGAGTGGTTGTCCGCCCACCCTGACCAGGGCCAGGACTGCATCGCCTCCGTCCATGAACTGTTGGCACGGATGCTGTCCCTGCCGGTGATCACCGTAGCGGCCGTCCAGGGGCACGCCTTCGCGGCCGGCGCCATGTTCTGCCTCGCCCACGACTTCCGGGTGATGCGCGCCGACCGCGGTTACTGGTGCCTGCCCGAAGTGGACATCAACATGGTCTTCACGCCTGGCATGGCTGCCCTCATCCAGGCCCGGCTGACACCGCAGACCGCGCACGAGGTCATGGTCACCGGCCGGCGTTATGGCGGCGCCGACGCCGAGAGCGCCGCCATCATCGACCGGGCGACCCCGGAGGACGCCGTCCGCGCCACGGCCGTGCAGATCGCCCAGGCACAGGCGGCCAGAGCCGGCGACACCCTCGCAGCCATCAAGAGCGGTATGTACGCCCCAGTCCTGGCCCGGCTGCGCGGCTGACCCCAGCGCGGCGATGCCGTGCGCGGGCAGGGCCGCGCTCCAGTCGATCAGGTCGCGCAGCAGGGCGGCGTGGTCGGCGGTGGTTCGAGACGGCCGGATGGCACGGCACCGCGCAGTTCCCGGTGCGCCTGACAGGCACCTTGACCGGCACTCTTTACGCGGCGTGCTTGCGGTGCTCCGCAGGGTGCGCAGCTGTACCCCGAACCCGAGATTGTGACTCGGGTCGCTTGAGGTCGTGATTCTTGGATCGGTATCTGTCGTGATCGACTTGCTCCCGGGCCGCGCTGTGCTCGGCGAGCCACCCCGGCACGAGGTGTCGGCGCCGGAGTCTCGTAGACTTCGCGGTCATGACAGGACGATGGCCCTTCATCCACCACGTGACCTTCATCGCATCGGACCTTGAGGCGAGTACACGCTTCTACACCGCCGCACTGAAGCCTCTCGGTGTCGTCGGGGAGGCGGCTGACGGTGGAGCGGAGTTCTGGGAGGAAGAGCTGGACACCCCGTCCTTCGGGCTGTACCCCGCGGGGGATGCCACGGTGACACGGGGCGCGCACATCGCGTTCACGGCCCGCGACCAGGCCTCGGTCGACGCCTTCTACGCGGCCGCGCTGGCGGCCGGCGGCAAGTCCCGGTACGAACCCCGGCTTTGGCCGGAGTATGGCGCCTATTGCGCGTTCGTGGATGACCCGGACGGCAACAACATCGAGGCGGTCTACAAGGAGCAGGCGTAGAGCCGGCGCCCGGCGGTGACGCGGTCAGCCAAGCGCCTTCTACACGCCCTCCTCATCCACTGTGGCGGCAACGGCTTGCGCGGCTCGGGCCAGAACCGAGGCCAGCGCCTTCTCCACGGTGCGAGGCGGCCGCATGTCACGTCCCCTTCAGATGCGCCGGGAGCGTCACCGCGATGACGACGCATCTGTCATCCCCACGATGACAGATGCCCGCCAGCTCTCGAAGCGGGGGCCGCGTTCGCTTGCCCGTCGTGCATGTGCGCGCCTGCGCGCCAGGGAGGGAATCGTGCACGCGGTGCACGTGCACGAGGCGCGGGGGTCAGGCATCGTCGTCAGCCAGGTCGTAGTCGTAGGGCTCGCCGCTCGGCGCGCGGGGGAGCCGGGCCGGCGCGGCCCGTCGGCCAGGGGTTCCCAGCAGGAGGCGCACCGCACCCATGCCACCTTCTCCGGTTGGGCGACGTCGGGGTCGACGACCACGTCCTGCAGGGTCGGCGGTGTTGACCAGGGCGTGGACGACCTGCCCGGTGTAGGCGACCTGCGGATAGGGTGGGGCAGCTCGGTGCCCGGCTGCCTTGCGGCAGCCGCTCGCCGAGCTCCTTGGCCTGCTGGTAGGAGTGGAACGGCAAACCGGGTTTGCTGCCACACCTTGTGACATGAGGGATCTTTCACCAGCTCAGGCAAGGCGTGGTCAAGGTAGAGGCGGCCGGCCCGAGGCGAGCTGATCAGATCGTTGCTTGCTCACGGGTCCATTCCTGGTCCTGCCAGGCAGGGTCCAGTGGGGTGTGGGCGATGTGGTTGGTGTAGTTCGACAGCGTCTTCATCCCGACGCCGAGCACGATGTCCAGCACGTGGCGGCGGGTGTAGCCGGCTGCCAGGAACGCCTGGATCTCGGAGTCGTCGACCCAGCCGCGCTGGGTGACCATCGCCAGGGTGAGGCGGCGGGCGGCCTCCAGTCCCGCGTCCGGGAGGGGCTTGCCCGCCCGCAGGGCCTCGATCACCTCGGCCGGGACGCGCGAGCGCAGCGCGAGGGTGGAGTGGGCGGCCACGCAGTAGTCGCAGCCGTTGGCCACGCTGGCGGTGATCCACACCACGTGCTTGGCCGGCCCGGGCAGCGAGGACCTGCCGAACTGCTCGGCCAGCGCGTTGTAGCCGGCCAGCAGCTCGGGTGATTCGGCCATCACCCCGTTCAGCGTGGTCACGAAGCCCATGCGCTTTTTGGCGGCTTCCAGCATCGGGCGTGCCGCCTCGGGGGCGTCGCTCTCGTCGTAGACGCGGAAATCGATCATCTTCTCTCCTCAGTGTGCGGTGGTGAAACCGTCCAGGACGGCCTGCACGCCGGCGAGCAGGCCGGTCGGCTCGGCTCCGGCTCGCGAGCGCAGGTTGACGCCGTAGGCCAGCAGCGCGAGCGTCTGCGCGGCCGCCTCCACATCCACGCCGGGCCGTAGCTGGTCGTGCGCGCGGGCTGCCTGCAGCACTGTGTGCATCGCCGCGCATAGCGCGTCGTGGTGGGCGTCCAAGACCCGCCGGACTTCGGGGTCCTGGACGCCCGTGGCGTGCGTATTAGTGATCAGGCAGCCCCAGCGGGCATGCTCGCCTGTGCAGCGCGCGGCCACCAGCCGCTCGAAGAATCCGGCGATGGCCGGCAGGCCCCGGGTGTCGGCGGCCAGCTCGTCGAACACCGGCCGTGACTGCCGTTGCAGATAGCGGGCCAGCGCGGCCGCCTGCAGCTGGCCCTTGCCGCCGTAGGTGGCATACAGGCTGGAGCGGCTGAGCCCGGTGGCCTGCACGACCTCGGCGATGCCGGTGACCTCGGCCCCGCGCTCCCAGAACAGCCGCACGACCTGGTCCAACACCGCGTCCGGGTCGAAGTGCTTGACGTCTGGCATCCGCAAACCCCTATCTTGGAACGTACGGTCCAAGATAGGGGTTTGCGGCAATAAAGAGCAAGCTGGTGATAGATCCCTCATGTCACAAGATGTGGCAGAATTCGGGCGGGAAGTTCGCCTCAACGATGTCCAGGAAGATCTTGTAGAGCTCTCGGTCCTTCGCGTACAGGAACTTCAAGTCCGGGAAGATCCTGGCGAACCCGGCCGGCGACATCAACCAGGACTGGCTGGAGCGTACCGACAGCCGCTACCCGGCAGGCGTCTTCACACTGGTCAACCGCAAGAGTTCGATGTGCCTGGGCATTTCCAGCGCCTCCATCGAGGATGGCGCGCGGGCCGCACAGTTCCCCTGTGACGGGAAGCTCAACCAGGGCTGGTCGGAGGTGCCCGTACTCGGATGGTGAAATGTCAGGGAGTGTCGCCCTCGGGTTGCGGAGAGCTCAGCGGAGGACTCTTTTCGGCGCGTACGGGTGACCAGGGCGACCACCAGCTGGCCGCGCCCATCACCTGCATGATCGCCGGCACCAGCAGAGCGCGTACCAGCGTGGTGTCCAGCGATACCGTCCGGCTCCGGTGAGCGGGGCCAGCACGACGCGAGCCCGCTCGGCCGCCCGGCGCCGCTGGCGGCCGCCTCAGCGCGGGCGTGCACGCGGTAAGCCCCTTGCTGGTCGGCCGGGTGGGCGGTGCACAGGTGCGCTCCGTCCAGGTACACCTCAATCGAGCGGTCGTTGTGTGGCATGTAGCGCGCCACAACCTACTGCCCGCCGCGGCCCTACAGCGGTCCAGATGCGGCCTTCAGCGCGCTCGCGGCGGAGATCCGGCAGGACCTGAAGCACGAGGGGCCGCGGATGGCCAAGCTGCTCACCGACAAGACGGCCCCGACCTACTGCCTGCTGGGCCACACCCACGCCGTGCTGGCCTGCCTGCTGGAGGCCGCGGTACGTCCGGACGCTCCGACACCCGCCGCCATCGACCCCGACTTCGCGACCGTGCGGCGCCATGTTCCATCTGGCCTTCGACGGAGGCCTGCTGCGGCTGCCCGCCCAGGAAGGCGACGCTCCCCGATCCGTCCTCGACTGAGCCCCCGAACGTATGACCGGCTGGTCCGGGGAATGGGAGGACAATGAGGGCGGGACTTTTGCCCACGGAGACGCCTGAGCAGAGCGGGAGGTGCACCAGCGTCATGCGGCTGTCGATACGGCTGGTTCCCGTCGGAGACACCACACTGGTGACCGTCCTGACCGGGGAGCTCGACCTCACCACCCGGCCCATCTTGGCCGCTTTCCTCGACCCGATCCCGCGGTCGGCGGTCATCTACATGGTCGTGGCCGCCGCAGATCTGAGATTCTGTGACCTGAACGGGCTCCACCAACTCGCCCGAACTCACCAGGCCCTGCAGGCCAAGGGCGGCCGGCTGGCCGTCGCCGCACCCCCACCGTCGCTGAGCCGGCTGATCGGCCTGATGGCCCAGCACGACGCCCGACCTGCCATCGCGGTACATCCCAGCACGGCCGCGGCCCTGTCAGCCACCGACGTCGAGGCCTACCAGCTCAACACCCCACCCGCGCCGATCCCCCGGCACCTGCCGCGCGTACGCGAGCTGCACCGCGTCCACCTGCCCGCCCGGCGCCCGCCAGCGGCCCGGCCATGCCCCGAACCGGCCGACCTGCCGCCGGCCACCCCGGCCATCGGCCGGGCCCAGGCCTTACGCGAACAGGCCGCCGAGCGTCAGCACACCCTTGCCGACCGGCTCAGCGCCGCGCAGGACACCGTGACGCGGCTGCGCGAGGCCCGCCGGCGATGCGGCGACAGCTTGGCGGCGCTGCGCGCCTCCCTGCGGGACGCGCGTGCGGCCATGGCCGCCGAACATCCTGTGGCGGGGTCCGGCTGACGCATTCCGAGCTCACCTTGGCCTGGGCCGACAGCGACTACGCCGGCGCCCTGATGATCTGGGCTCGTGACTTCCTCGGCCTCACCCTCCTGATCGTGTCCCGGCCTCCGGGCTGACCCAGCGGCGCTCGCGGCGGACGTGGTCCGCCGCGAGCGTTCCTCTCGCATGAGCGCCGTCACTCACCGTGAGAGGCTCGTTCCGATCCCTAGCCCCTCTTGACCGCCTCGCTCACCTGGGCTGGCGAGGTCCGCCAGGGGGCGCCGTGACCTGGAAGTACCCAGGATGCCGACAGTCCGGCGAGCCGGTCCAGCGAGGCCAGTGCTGTGGCGGGCTCGTCGGTGAAGGGCGCGGGCTGCGGGCCTGTGCGCCCGGTGAGGACGTGCCGCGTGGTCAGGGCGTCCCCGACGAAGACTGCGTCGGCGAGCGGGATGTGCACCGCCACGCTGCCCGGCGAGTGCCCGGGCATGCCCACGATCATCGGCTTGCCTGGCAGGTCCAAGACGTCGCCGTCCCCGATCTCGACGACCTCGCTGACGTAGCGGGTGCGCAGGCCGTTCTTGCGGATGGAGTATCCGAAGAAGCCGAGCGTCGGGCCCAGGCGCATGGGGCCGAGCGCGGTCTTGGGCTTTTCTCCCGTGCGGGTGCGGACCGCGTCGGCGGCGTGCACGAACACCGGAACGCCGTGTTCGCTGCGCAGGCGTTCGGCGAATCCGATGTGGTCGGAGTCGCCGTGGGTCAGCACGAGTCCGCGGATGTCGTCGACGGACTTGCCGAGGGAACGGAGTTCGGCCTGCAGGTCCTGCCAGTGGCCGGGTAGCCCGGCGTCGATCAGGGTGATGCCCTCATCGGTGTCGACGAGGTAGCACGACACGACATCGTTACCGAGGCGGTGCAGATGGGGCGCGATTTTCATGGGTTTCCTCCCGGGGGCCTAGACGAAGTCGTGCGATAGCTAAGATACTTAGCTATGATGGCTAACGTCAATAGCCTTCACTCTGAGAGGACAACGATGCCGACTCCTGAGAAGACCTCGCGAGAAAGGATCATCGCGGCGGGACGCGATCTGCTCGAGGCGGGAGGCCCGCAGGGACTGACGATGCAGAGCGTCGCCGAAAGGGTGGGCGTGCGCGCCCCGTCCCTGTACAAGCACATCGACAACCGCGCGGCTTTACTGACCGCCGTCGCCGAAGCCACCATCGACGACCTGCTGGCACGGCTGACGTCGACCGACGGATCGCTCGAGGCGTTGGTGCACGGCTTCCGGCAGTTCGCCAGGACGTGGCCGGAGGGATTCCGGCTGATGCACTCCGCGCAGGCACCTCCCGAGGCTCTCGCCCGCGTGGCCGCCCCGGTGCTGCGCGCCTCACGGGAACTCGTGGGCGAACAGGAGGCGCTTGACGCCGCGCGCCTGGTGACGGCCTGGGCCAGCGGCTTCCTCGGGATGGAACTCATCGGCGCCTTCCGGTTCGGGGGCGATATCGACCGCGCCTTCGAGTACGGCCTGGCCGGCATACGCCGCGCACTGACAACCGGTCACCAGAGCGCTGGAACGACCCCTTGACCGAGGCCGGCCGGCCATACGGAAGATCCTGGGCCTCGGCCTCGTCGTCCCGGAATCTCGGAAGAACGCGGGGTCCAAGGAAGCAAGCCCGAGTTCTGCGGCTCTGACACCACCCAGCCGGTCGACAAACTCTGGGGTTGTTTCTCAGTTGGTCCGTGGCGGGATGCGTTCACGGCCGGCCGTCCTGAGGCAGTGTGCGCCTCCGGGTGAGGGCGATGGCGAGGCCTGCTGCCAGGGCAGTGGTCACCAGGAGGAAGGCCGGGCCGCCGCCGTACCGGTCGCCGAGCGGGCCGGCGAGCGCGGCTCCGATGGCGCTGCCGATCTGCCCGAGGGTGGTCAGCCAGCCGTACAGTTCGCTGCTGCGCGGCCCGGCGATCACGGCGACGAGCTGGTCGCTGGTGGCCAGCCAGGGCGCGAGCGCGATACCGAACAGGGCGATCGCGACGGCCATCGTCGCGACCGTGGCCGGCAGAGTCAGCGGCAGCGAGGTCGCGGCGAGCGTGCCGAGCAGCCACAGGTAGCGATCACGGTAAGCGCCGCGTGGTCCGCGTACCGCCAGCGCCAGGCCGCCGGCGAGGCTGCCGGCCGACCAGAGCGCCACCAGCAGCCCGGCCTGGTGGGAGGCGCCGGCGTGGGCAGCGAAGGCGGGCAGGAGCACCCACATCGCCCCCATGCAGACCCAGTAGGCGAGGTAGGCGCCGCCGATGGTGCGCACGGCGGGCAGGGCCGCGAGGCGCGGCCCGGCCCGGCGGGGCGGGCGCGGAAGAGCAGGTGTGAACGCGATGCCGGCGCCGAGGGCGGCGGCGCCTGCCAGTGCTTGTGCTCGCGGTGGGTCAGGGTGTCCGGGGCGTGGTCCATCACCTCGACCAGCAGCCGGATCCCCCCACCTCAGTGCCCGCCTTCGAGGTGCTCGCCTCGCAGCGGCGCCATGCCGAGCATGGCCCGGATCGGCGCGGTGGGGTACCAGGATCTTGCGGCCGATGCGCAGCGCGGGCAGCTCGCCGCGGTGGACGCCGCGGTCGATGCCGAGCACGGCGGCCGCCTCGTGCACGGTCATCGTGGGCCGCTGCAGCGCCTTCAGCGGCTCCAGGCCGGGGGCTGCTGTGGGCTGGCGTGGGTCTGCGTGGTCTGCTCTGGTCTCACGTCCCGGGTAGGTACACCAGGCGACCCCTTTACGTCTTCGGCGATCTTGCCAGGCGTTAAGTCCCAGGTCGGGCCCGTGTCCACAGGCGCCTCAAGTGCGCTCGATAAGAGGGCCGCGGGTGAGTCGCCGGTGATTTCCACGAGGTGTCACCACTCATCGCCGGGCGCGGCGCTGTCCTCCGGTCCCGGATTCACCGGATCGTCACGGATCGGCCGGCGCTCGAGGCTGTGCAGGACATCGTCCACCTGGTCACGCGGAGCAAACCCGGGCGAGCGCAGGTCGGTGAGACCGACCGGCCCAGGTGTCAGGCCGGGCGGCGCCTGCCGTAGGCGGCGTGGATCTGCGCTTCGATGCTGGGCTGGCCGAGCACCTCCTTCAGGCGCTCGCCGGCGGCTGCCAAATCCTCGCGCAGGCGCAAGGTCTCGGCAGGGTGACCCTTCTGGCACAGCAGTGTTCCTGACCGGCACGTCAGCCGGTGCCCCGGTGGCGGGTTGAGTTTGGATCGCCAGTGGGCGACGTAGCTGGACAGGTGCTTGAGCCAGTCCTCGCTCGCCCATGACCTGAGATCCGGCCTCGGGAGGTCATGCTGGAGGCGACGGAAACTACTCCGAGCGTTCGGAGAGGTGTTTCACATGCTCAACACGCGGAGAATGATCATTCGGGCCTCCTCGGCCATCCTGGCCGCAGGAGCCATCGTGGTCACCTCTGGCCCAGCCCAGGCGGTGTCCTGGGGAGGGCCGGTGAGCCGGTCCGTCCAGGGCACGATCCGTGACAACTTCGCCTGCGGGCAGGGACCCGGCGGGCTCAAGATGTCGATGCAGAGTAACCAGGAGATGGCCCAGGCGTGCGCCAAGGCCGGCGAGGTCGCAGGCGCCTACGCCGCTGCTGCTCAGAAGGCCAGCGCGGAGCGAGCCGTCTCGGTGAACGTCGACGGCGCGAACTGGGCCTGCGTCCAGAAGGCGGAGCTGGACGAGACCTACGTCGAGTGCTCCCACGCGGACGAAATGCTGTCGCTGTCCACGTTCACGCCTTTGGGCTGACGGGGCGTTCCATAGTCTGATCGGCGCCCACGTCCCAGACGGCGCGCCCCTCCTCCAGGCCGTCCCGCATGACTCCAGATCTTCGGAGGGAAGTGTTCCA
The DNA here is from genome assembly GCF_039539705.1 of Nonomuraea rosea. Taxonomy (NCBI): domain Bacteria; kingdom Bacillati; phylum Actinomycetota; class Actinomycetes; order Streptosporangiales; family Streptosporangiaceae; genus Nonomuraea; species Nonomuraea rosea. Next base: position 106,485 of record NZ_BAABDQ010000041.1, read on the forward strand.
CATGAGCAAGGCCACGCTTCGTGACTCCATCGTCCTGCTGGCGGCAGGGGCCTTCGCCACGGTCGCCGCTGCCCTGCCGCCCGCGTCATCCGCTCCCGAGACTCAGCCGGGCGCCGCCTCGCCGGCAGCCCACCACTCCGTCACCCTGGCCTCCGCGCCTGAGGAGCCCGGGAGCCGGGCGTACCAGTGCGGGACGGTCGGGCTGGCCGTCGAGGCAAGGAGCGCGGACGACAAGGAGAGCGCGTGCGACACCGCCGGGAAAGTGGCCAAGGCGGCCATCGAAGGCAGCCTGCCCGGGCCGGCCGACGGCATGTCGGGCCTCACCGTGGAGGTCGACGGGCAGACCTGGTCGTGCCAGGACCGCCAGGGCGACGATGACGTGAACCCGCACACGATGTGCGCCAACAGCAGCCGGGAGTCGGAGCAGGTACGCCTGTACTCCTGACCTTGGGAGCAGGATCGGCTCTGCGGGCGCGGACGCCAGAAACCTGCCCAGGGGCCGCAAGTCAGCACATAGATCGATTATCGAGCCGTACAGGCTCGACAAGGAACGGGGGCCCGCGCTGCTCGCTGGTGCTGACGACCTCAACACGGTGCGGCCTTGTCCGGATCTCGCGAGCGGGGATACTTTCCTGACGGGATGAGGAGTCGCCGTGGCCGGACGCAGCAGCAGGTGGAGCCTCGTGCTGATCGTCCTCGTCGCCGCGTTCTTCGCCACATGGGGCCTGTGTGCGCTGATCAGGCCGGGTCTTCCTGATGACGTCGCATTGTCCCTGGCCGGGCTGTCCACAGCGGTGCTCTCCCTGCCCCTCGGCGTATGGGCGAGCAGGCAACCCACCGGCACCGGCGCGCTTCCTCCCGACGAGCCCCGTCACTCCATCGTCCCACGGCAGCTTCCCGCGATCCCGCCGGGTTTCGTCGGGCGAACCGCCGAGCTGGAGAGCCTGACGGCTCTGCTCGACAGCGCCCCTCCCGGCGGTGAGGGTCTCATCGTGATCTCGGCGATCGACGGCATGGCTGGCATCGGGAAGACCGCGCTCGCCATTCGCTGGGCTCACTTGGTGGCCGGCCGATTCCCGGACGGCCACCTGTACGTGAACTTGCGCGGTTTCGACCCCGCCGGCGATCCCGTGTCTTGGAAGGACGCCCTGCGGGGATTCCTGGACGCGCTCGACGTGCCTCCTGAGCGCATCCCAGCCGACGCCGAGGCCCAGGCCGCGCTCTACCGCAGCGTCATGAGCGAGCGACGCATGCTGATCGTCCTGGACAACGCCAGAGACGCGGAGCAGGTACGCCCGCTGGTGCCCGGCTCCCCGGGCAGCGCCGTCGTGGTGACCAGCCGCAACCGGCTGACAAGCCTGACGGCCCTGCAAGGCTCGTACCCGCTGACCCTCGATGTGCTCTCCGACGCCGAGGCCCGCCACCTCCTGACCCACCGGCTCGGCCGGGAACGGATCGACACAGAGCCGGCGGCCGTGGACACGCTCATCACCTTGTGCGCCGGCCTGCCCCTGGCATTGACCATCGTCGGCGCCCACGGCGCAGTTCATCCGCAGTTCTCCCTCGCGGCCCTGGTCACCCAGATTCGCGACAGCGAGCAGAGCCTCGACGCCTTTCCCAGCGAGGACGCGCCGACGGATCTCCGTACCGTCTTCTCGTGGTCGTACCGGCACCTCGCCGATCCCGCCGCGAGAGTGTTCCGCCTGCTGGGCCTCCACCCCGGACACGAGATCACCGTGCTCGCCGTGGCGAGCTTCGCCGGCATCGGGCGGCGAGCCGCGCGCGGGGCACTCTCCGTCCTGTCGGCGGCGTATCTGGTCGCCGAGCTGACAGCCGGCCGCTACAGCCTGCACGACCTGCTGCGGGCCTACGCCGGCGAGCTGGCCGAGGCGCACGAGCAGGGTGACGATCGTACGGGCGCGATCGACCGGCTGCTCGCGCACTATCTGCACAGCGCCTTCAGAGCCGCGGTGCTCCTCCACCCGCGCGCCGGCCCGCTCATCGACATCCCCGACCACCCGCCTCCCAGGGTCGTGCTCGCGGAGATCCCGGGCTATGCCGGCGCCATCTCCTGGTTCGAGACCGAACACGCGACCCTCATGGCAACCGTCCGCCTGGCGGCCGAAACGGGACGTCACACGTACGCATGGCAGGTGCCCTGGACCATGGAGGAGTACCTGGACCGACGCGGCTCTCGCCGAGAGCATAAGTTGAGCACCGGCCCCACAGGCCGCTGAAGGCGCGCATCATTCCTGCGGCGCTCCCACCGGGTGGTAGGGGTGGTGGACAGGCGACAAGCTTCACGCTAAAGAAGCCAGCGCCTCATCAAGGGTGCCGTACAGAGGCAAGATCTGTACGAGGCCGGTGATCCACATGACCTGGAGCCGGGAGTATTCGACTCCGACCAGGGCGAACTTGCCACCTGCCGCGCAACTGGCCTTCCAGTGGTGGACGATCAACCCCAGTGCCCGTGAATCCATGAACGTCACCTCGCCCAGATCCAGAATGAGGGACGGGCTCGCGTGGGAGAGATGGTCGGCAAATTGCTCACGCGTGGTGGCGTCCAGCAATCCGTCGACGGCCGTCACGGTGATGCCATCCACGGATGACGATGTCAGGCGCAACGCCGCAGGAGGCGGGGCTTGGCCGTCCGGCATCATCACACGGTCATCGTACTGACTGGGCAGGACTCTGTTCAGGGTAGATCTCGGCGGTGGAGATGTCCCCTGAGGCGGGCAGATCGGGCGCCGTCAAAATGGCCGCCAGCGCGATCGCGGTCGAGGTGTGCAGGCGCAAATGTTCACCGAGCTGAGTGGTCTCGATCAGACGGGCCGGCGCGCCGGCCAGCGCGGTCAGGTGGACGCCGCCGCCGTGCTGCTGGGCAACGGCGAAGGCGTCCAGCAGCACGCGCAGCCCGCTGCTGTCGACGAAACTGACGTTGGCCATGTCGAAAATCAGCTGATCAGCAGGCCTCTGGCGGACATCAGCGATGAACTGGCGCAAAGCAGGGGCGCTGGCCAGGTCAATCTCTCCGGCCAGCGTGATCACGGTTGCCCCGGCGTGATGCTCATGATGCAGATGAAGCGGTGACATCGGGCTCCTTTGACGGCAAGCAACGGGTGGGATGGCCCCCGCCGGCACGCCACCCGCCAGTCGCGTACCCCAATCCCACGGGATGGAACGCCCATGGCTGTGGCCAGAAAGGTTTGGCGTCCCGCTTCCTCCAGGAGGTGACGGCCTGCCGGCTTCTCTGCTGGGGAACTAGAACCAAGTCGGCATGGGAAGTCGAGGCCACGAACACGGAGGTCGCTGGCTCTGTCAGCGGCTTGATGGTCGCCGACAGCATCCTGGGAACGTCCGAGCCGTGGGCTGTGGCACCACCGTAAAACCGATCACCGTGCCCTGAGTCCAGAGGTGAGCGGGTTCATGGACGCGTGTCTATCAAAGATCCCGGAACCACCTGCAGGGGGGACCTCATCGATATCCCTGGCGATTGCTTAAAAAACGTCGGCTATCGGCGAGTGCGACGTGCAGCCCCACGAGGACCAGCGTGCCTTGACAAAGCGCAGGTCCGCGGAGATCGCTCTGTGCTGTCCATCAGCGGCCTCCAAATCTCCGTACTGACCTCGCTCGGGAGCGTCATCAGCGGCTCAGCCGGCATCCCCATCGTTTTGCCACTTCCATACAGGCCGCCGAGGCATCGTAGGAGGCGGCCCGGGCAGGAGAACTGCGTGCCAGACGATTGTCAGCATCCGGACGGCAAGATCGAGGACCCGCCACAGCTGGAGGTCCATGTCCAGCGCCTGCCGCACGCGCGGCCAACCCTCCTGGTGATCCTGTCAGGCCCGTTGGACCACACCTCGGCGGCACAGCTGACCAGGACGCTCCTTCGGCTCACGGCCGTGCCCAGCCCGCCCCACCTCATCATGGACGCCGCACGGCTGACCTTCTGTGACTCCTCCGGCCTCAGCACGCTGGTCACCGTCTGCCAGAGCCTACGAGCCGGCGGCGGCCAGCTGGCGCTGGCCGACGCCCCCGCCAGTCTCACCCAGCTTTTGACGCGCACCGGTCTGACCGCCGCCTTCGAGTTGTATCCCAGTGTGGCTGCCGCTGAAGCGGCCCTCGCCGAATGACACCAAGCGCTGAGTCTTCGGGGTGTGTCGATCGAGCGGGCCGATCGCTGGGGGAATTTCGTCGTCGAGTGGGCGCCACGTTCTTCGCCATGGGGATCGCGTTGCGGATGGAGGAGACGCATCGCAAGATCGGTGAGGCAAGCACGGAAACGTCGGGCCAAGCCGAGACGGGGCGGGATCGTTCGCGGGCCGGCGCGTGAGGGCAGGCGTTCGAACAGATGTGTCACGCGGGTCATGTCATCGGTCGCGACCTGCGTGACGAGCTGTTGCCGGCACCACGGGCACACCGCGCTCGGCAGGCGCCTGCTCCCGGCCTGCGACCCGGTGGACGGGCATGTACTCCAGCTTGTCCCCGTACCAGCCGGGCGACCGAGCGCCACGGTGAAAGCCGTGTCACACGATATGAACATGTTCGCGCCGCGCAAGGGAGTGCGTCAGCCTGACAGTTCCGGTTCATCGTTTGTGCGCGGCCAACCCGCTCTTGTGAGCTCCTCAGCGGCCGCCGGAGGTGGACGCCGGCGGCAGGCGGAGCGCTATCACGGCGATGTCGTCCAGCCCGCTCGTCGGTAGCCCGCTGACCACCGAGTCGCAGAACCTGTCCACCGGCTCATCGGCGACCGACTCCGCCAGGCGGCGCAGCCGCTCCAGGCCGAGGTCGAGATGTTCGCCCGGTCGTTCGACGAGACCGTCGGTGTACAGCAGGAGTGTGCTGCCCGGCGGCAGCGGCTCCGCCTGCGAGACGCGCGGCCCGGTATGGGGGAAGCCGAGCAGCGGGCTGACGCCGCCCTCAAGGAAACGGGCCCCGCCCTCGGGCGAGACCAGCAGCGGCGGCGGATGCCCCGCCGACGCGTACCACAGCCGATAATGGCCGTCGAGCTCCTCCACGCGGGAGTACACGCACGTGGCGGTGACGTCGTCCGACAGCGACTCCATCGCGACGTTCAGCCGGGTGAGGATTTCGCCTGGCGGTTCGCAACGGTCCATCGCCAGCGCGCGCAGCATGTTCCGCAGTTGGCTCATCGCGACGGCGGCGTTCAGATCGTGGCCGGACACGTCGCCGATCACCAGCGCGGTGACCCCGTCGGGCAGGACGAAGGAGTCGTACCAGTCGCCGCCCACCTCCGCCGCGGACGGGCTGGCCCGGTAGCGGGCGACGATCCGCAGCTCGGACAGGTGTGGCGGCTCGGCGAGCAGGCTGTACTGCAGGGCGAGCGAGATCTGCTGCGAGCGCTGGAAGCGGATGGCCCTGCTCAAGGCGTCATGCGCATGGTCGAACATGCGGCTCAGCATGCTGATGTCGTCGCGGCTGATCACCGGGCGATCGCCACACGCCACCACGCAGACCACGGCGGGAACCGACCCGTCGACCACAACCGGGAGGATCAGCACACTGTTGGCGTCGTTCGCCACCAGCCACGGCAGTGTGCCCGCGGGGGCGGCCTGCGGCGGCGGCGAGCCGGCGGGGAACGTCATCAGCAGAGGCCGCCGGCTCCGTACGGCTTTGACGAACGCGTTGCCGGCGGGAAGCTGCTCCTCGCTGTAGGGGGGCAGCCGCTTCACGCCGGGACGTGCGGCGGTGGCCAGCCGTTCGATGACGAACGGGGCGCCGCCATGCCGTTCGCCGGTCAGGTCGGTGACGAGGTAGACGCCGCAGCCGTCGGCGAGCTCCGGCACGATGACGTCGGCCAACGCGCCGAGCATCTCCTCCAGGCTGCGCAGCTGGGCCGTGGCTCTGGCCGCGCGGTCGAGCAGGCCCTGGCGCCGCTGCTCCTGCCATAGCTGCTCGATGTCGGTGCAGGTGCCGACCCACTCCACCACCTGATCGTTCTCGCAGATCGGCACCGCGCGGAGCTGGAAGTGCCGGTAACCGCCGTCGCTGGTGTGCAACCGGTAGACGTGCTCCCACATCTCGGCGACTCTGCTGACCGCCCGTGCCCATGACCTCACTGTGGCTGCGCGGTCGTCGGGGTGGACCATCCGCAACCAGCCCTGCCCGCGGTATCCCTCCCACGGCTGCCCGGTCACCCGCGCCCAGCTTGGGCTCGGCTCGGACACGAAGCCGTCCCTGCTGGTCACCCAGAAGATGTCCGCGCTGACGCGCATCAGGCTCTCGTAGCGTCGCAGGATGCGACGGCGCTCCTCGGCGAGGGCCGTCACCCGATACGCGGCGGTGGTCTGCTCGGTCACGTCCATCACCACCACGAGCACGCCGTGCTCGCCGCGGCTGAAGGCGACCCGCGACAGACTGAAGGTGAAGGACCGCTCCCCCGGTTCCCGGCTGCCGGGTATCGGCACCGCCGGCTCGGCGGTGCCGACGTCCGGCTCACCCGTGGCGTACACCCGGTCGAAGCGCGGACGGTAGTGCGGCAGCACGAAGGCGGCGAACGCCTCTTCAACCGACATCCCACCCCGCGGATCGCTGAGCGTGAACCGGTACACGGCATTGCTGTAGATCAGCCGGTGATCCGGCCCCTGCGTCACCGCCACCCCCACCGGCGCCGGGTCCAGCATCTCGAGCGAAAGCCCGCTGCCTCCGCGATCTGCGACCTCCATCGTGACCTCCCCCGAGGATCACAAGCTTCCTCAGCCCTACCCATGGACAGCAGATCGCGAACGCGACGTCTCCCCCAGCGGCGCCCACCGGACCGCGGACCGAGTCGTGCGGCGCGTCCTGCCGGCTCGCTGCCCGCCCGCGCTGCCGTGGCCGGACATGCGCGCCCGAAGCGGACCTCCAGCTCACTTGACTCTTGTGTTGTTTCGACTTCTGTATCTGCCGGTGGTCAGGGTGTTCGGCTGGCTGGTGCCGCTACACGGGGCAGCGCTCCAAAGAGGTGGAGATCTTGGTGCCGTCGTCGCGGCTCGCCAGCCGTTCGGATCGCTCAACAAACTCGGGCTGACGGCGGGCGGACCGCTGTGATCCGCCGCGGAACGCAGAACGTCACCAATCCAAACGCGAACTTACGGGAGTTGAATGCACGGCTTATCAGCATTACCCCGCAAAGCGACATTCTTCCCTTTTAATTCAAATCGCCGCACCATAATGAGAAAATAATTACTGTAAGTAATATAGATATTACTCTAAGTTGCTCCAGGCGGGAGAGCCGGGAAATCTATGAAGCACGGGACGCCTCGCACTGGGGCATCCGACAACCTCGTCAAGGAGGTACACATTGGCACGACACACCCGCAAACTCGCCGCCGCCCTGGCCGTCGGCGCGGCCCTGGCCGCCTTCGCACCAAGCTTCACCGGCACCGCCCACGCCGAGCAGGGCTGCTACTGGAGCTGGGCCAACCGCACCTACTACCAGCACGGGCAAGGCGACTGGGATTGGAGCGGAACAAACTATTACACCTGCTACGACGGTCAATGGGTGCAAACGGCTCACAGGTAATCATCCGGGCGCAATTCAACCACTCGTTTAGGGAGAGCCCCATGCATCACAGCGCGCGCCTGCTCGCCGTCGCCACCCTGGCGGTCGCCGGTCTCTACTCCGCCGCGCCCGCGGCGAACGCCAACGTCAATCCGAACGCCATCGCCGAATGCCTCACCACCCATGCCATCAACGCCACGGCCGCCGTCGATCCGACAGCTCCGGGGTTCCTCGCCGATACTCCCGTCGCCGGCTGCCTCGGCGCCCGCTGAGCGCAGAGCCACCCGCCTGCACCGTCCATCCGGGCGGCCTCACAGGTCGGTCGGGGGCGGTGCTCGGCGGGCACGCCCGCCGGACGAACGCCGGGGTCCCGTCGGTGGAGCCGTTGTCCACGAGGATGACCGGGACCCTCGTGCCGGCGCAGGAAGCCGCCAGGTTCCGGGTGGCCGCTACCATGGGCCCGGGTCCAGGTATGCCCCGGTCCCCCTTACCTGCTTCGTCGCTCATCATCTGGCGTTCACTCAGGCGGAGCCGGAACAGGCCTGGCAGAAAGAGCTTCGGCGACCGCGTACAAATTCGAGGCCATGGCGCGGCCGGTTTTGTGCGACCACTCGCGTCCCTGCTCGGTGTCCAGATAGTTCGGCCCCGCGCCGGGACCGAGGTGCCAGTACGTCCACGCCTGCCCGGGCACCGTGTAGCCGATGTCACCGAGAGCGCCGGCGATCTCGCTGATCACATGATGGGCGCCGTCCTCGTTTCCGGTTACCACGACTCCGGCCACCCGGTTGTAAGCCACCGGGCGGCCGTTGTCATCGGTCTCCGACAGCATGGCGTCCATCCGCTCGATCACCCGCTGCGCGAGCGAGGAGGGACGACCCACCCAGGTCGGCGTGGCCACGATCAGGATTTCGGACGCCATGAGGGCGTCGTGGATTCGCGGCCACCCATCGCCCTCCCCCATGTCGGTCGCGACGCCGGGCGCGATGTTCTCGTCGACCGCTCTGAAGGTCTGAACCTCCACCCCTCGTGCGCGCAAGTCGCCCGCCACCACCTCGGCCAGCGCATCGGTGTTCGACGGCTCCGGAGCCCCCTTCAAGGTGCAGTTGACGACGACGGCTCGCATAGGGTGACCTCCGCTTCGATCGAACACGATCAGCCGCCTCTACCCCTGGCCAAGGCAGGTTACGCGTTGAGCCCTTCATGGCCTGGGCTTGCCTGAGCCGGCATTTCCCAGTCGGCAGACAGTCCGGAGGCGTTGGTGTAGATCTTCCACACGTCGCGCGGCATAAAGGGGCTCTTCGCCCCGATTCCGGGGGTGGGTGCGTACGGTCTGGCGCTGCATTTAGAAGCAGCGGATAGGGCGAGAGCGCTGCCTGGGTGTTGTGGTCGTGCAGCCTGTGGAAGCAGGTGCCGCGTCGGAGTCGTCTCAGCCGGGCAGGGTCTCGCCGCCGATCGGGGCCAGGATCTCGCCCGTGTAGTACGACGACAGCCGCTCGGCCGCGAAGAAGACGTAGGAGGGCGCGATCTCGTCGGGATCGGCGGCCCGCTTCATCGGCACCTGCTCGCCGAACTTCTCGACCTTCTCCTCCGGCATCGTCGCGGGGATCAGCGGAGTCCAGACCGGGCCCGGCGCGACGGCGTTGACGCGGATGCCCCGCTCGACCAGGTTCTGCGCCATCGAGTAGGTGAAGGCGTTGATCGCGCCCTTGGTCGAGGCGTAGTCGATGAGCGTCTTGTTGCCGCGCAGCCCGTTGATCGAGGAGGTGTTGACGATCGCCGAGCCCTCGCCCAGGTGCGGCAGCGCCGCCTTGGTGATGCGGAAGTAGCTGTGGATGTTGACGTCGAAGGTGTGCTGCCACTGCTCCTCGGTCAGCTCCTCCAGCGAGTCGACCGGCGCCTGGTAGGCCACATTGTTGACCACGATGTCGAGCCCGCCCAGCTCGGTCACCGCCTGCTCGATCACCGACTCACAGTGCGCGCGCTCGGCCAGGTCGCCGGGCAGCAGCACGCAGCGCCGCCCAGTCGCCTCCACCAGCTTCCTGGTGTGGCCGGCGTCCTCGTGCTCCGTCAGGTAGGCGATCGCGACATCGGCCCCCTCCTTGGCGAAGGCGACGGCCACCGCGCGGCCGATCCCCGAGTCGCCGCCGGTGATCAACGCCCGCCTATCCTTCAGCAGGCCGGTGCCGGTGTAGGCGCGCATCTCGTCTCGCGGCTCGGGCGCCATTTGCCCTGTGTGGCCTGGATAGGGCTGGTTCTGTGCGGGCGGCGTGCTGTCGGATTCCTGTGGCATGACCCCGGGCCTGCCCGCGTTCCCGCTCAGCTAACGCCTGGTGTGCGTACGCCGCGCGATCAGCGGGGAGACGGCCACATACGCGGGGAGCTTGCGAACGCGACGGCGTTCCGCCGAGCAGGCGGGGTAGTAGCGGGGCTGTGCGGGTAGGCGACACCCACCTGACAACCAGGAGGACTCATGTCGGCCGAAGAGACAGGCCAGGTCACCGGAACCAAGGACAAGGACTACAACCTCCTCTGGTTCACCGAGACGTGCTTGAGCAACGTCCTGCGTCTGGAGACTTACACCCAAGACGCCGAGCGCGGAGGAGACCGCGAACTCGCGGACTTCTTCAGGCGCGCACAGGGAGAAAGCCGCAAGGGAGCCGAGCAGGCGAAGGAACTTCTCAAGAAGCGCCTCAGCAGCTAGTTCTCCCGGGCGAGAGACGCGCCCGTACGCGGTCCGCTGAGCGCCGGGCGGCATCTCGTGGCAAAGCAGTCTGAAAGACACCCGTCGGGTGCCAACCGCTGCCGCTCGGCGCTACCGGATCGCACCGGTCGCGCAACCCGGGTTCACGTGACGAGACGCTCACTGACCTGAGGGCCTGAAGCAGGCGACGTACCGCTGCTGTTCGCGGGTGGCTGTCGGACCGGTCAGGTACCTGCGCTGTCTGTCGCGATCCAGCCTGTCCGCGTCCTGGGGTTCAACCCGCGCCCGTACAACGTCGGGCAACGCCAGCGCTCACGCGCGCAACGATGGGAGAGAGGTTGTGACGAAAGTTCCCGACGACATGCCGACACCGAGGTTCGCCGCCTTCCGGTCATCGACGGCCACACGCTTGTCGGGATCGTCGCACTCACCGAGGTGGCCAGAGCATTGCCCGACACGACCGTCGGCGACCTGCTCGACACCCTGACCACCGACTGATCCGCTCGGCGTGCACATCTGATGCCGGTGGCTCGCAGCGCTCGCGTCGATCTATGGGAGGTGCCAGCGGTGAAAATGATCCGGCGAGACGGCTCCTCGCCTCGGAGCGAGGGCGGGGCTCAGGCTGTTGGCCAGGAGGTGCGGCATTTCAAGGGTGAACATCCGGGAACTCCGATGCAGGACGACGGGCCCACGTACGGAGTCGGAGCCGGCGGCCGACCGCTGTGGACAGAGAGCGACCGCGACGCCGAGCGGATCCGCGCGCTGCTGCGCAGAGCCCGGCACACCGACATGGACGGCCCCGAAGGCTTCATCGTCATGGACGCGCGCGATGGCGTCTTCTTGGTGACATGTACTGATCCGGGTCCGGCCGCCGCAGCCGAGGTCGCCGCCTACAGGACGGTGCTGTCTCGTGCCGGCATGTCGGTGCAGCGACAACCAGGAGATGACCATACCCTCCGTATCCGGCTGACTCCTGCTGTGCCGTAGCTACAACTCAACGTGTATCCGGGCTCGGGCTCAGGCGGCGTGGGGTAGCCGGGCGGGAACCGGTGCGGTGTCGGGTTCGACGGGTGATCCGGCGCTGGTACGGCAGCGGCGTGCCCGCGGCTTGGCCCCCTCGGCCGGCGGGAGCGTTGAGGCGCTCGCGCAACTGATGCAGCACGGCCCGGAGAATCCGGGAGACATGCATCTGCGAGATGCCGAACTCGGCGGCGATCTCGGCCTGGGTCAGGTTGCCGTGGAAGCGCAGCAGCAGAATGTGCTTCTCACGGGACGGGAGGGCCTCGATGAGAGGTTTGACGGCCTGGGCGTCGATCAGTACGTTCAGTGACTCGTCGTAGTCCGCGATGAGGTCGCCGAGGCACGGGGCATCGCCGTCGTCACCGCCGACCGGGGCGTCCAGAGACAAGGCGCTGTAGGCGGCCGAGGCGTCCAGGCTCATCAGCACCTCGTCCTCTGGCAGCCGCATCTCGGCCGCCAGTTCGGCGACTGTGGGCGAGCGGCCCAGGATGTGGGTGAGCTCGCTGGTGAGCCGGTTGAGCTCCGAGCGCCGTTCCTGGTAGACGCGAGGCACCCGGATGGCCCAGGTGCGGTCACGGAAATGGCGTTTGACCTCGCCGGTCATGGTGACGACGGCATAGCCGCGGAAGTCGTGCCCGAGCTCGGCGTCGAAACCGTTGATGGCCTTGACCAGGCCGAGGTAGGCGGCCTGGAGCAGGTCATCCATCGGCTCGCCGCGATTGCGGTAGCGGCGGGCGATCTCGACCGCCACCGGTTGGTGCATCTCCACCAGGCGCTCGCGCAGCCGTGTCCGACGCTGCTCGGGGATATCTGTCCGGACCATGTCCACGAGAAGTTCTTCGGCGGTCATGTCCGCGATCGTGGCGTATTCGCCGCTCACACTGTGCCCTGCTTCCACGTGCGATGGCGCGCCCTGTGCAGGAGAACGAGGCAACAAGGGCGCGCCTCGTAGCCAGCGAGACGAAAGCCCTCTGCTGGACCTCTTTCGCTTGGCGCTGCCCGCCTCTTACCGGCCTACTCCTCACCCGCGGGTGACAGTGAGACCACCTTCGGGCAGTCTTTCGCGTCAGGCGGCGCACTCCCGGCAGACCTGCTCGCCGTCGCCCTCGACGGCCATCTGGCTACGGTGGTGTACCAGGAAGCAACGCGAGCAGGTGAACTCGTCGGATTGAGGAGGGATCACCCGCAGGGACAGCTCTTCGTCCGACAGGTCGGCACCAGGCAGTTCAAGCGACTCGGCCAGGTCGGTCTCGTCGATGTCGATGCCACCGGACCCTTCGTCGCCGCGCCGTGCCTGCAATTCCTGGATGCTGTCCTCCCTCAGGTCGTCGTCTGTCTTGCGTGCGGTGTCGTAGTCGGTCGCCATGATGCCCATCTCAGTACCGTCATCTGCACGCCGCCGCTCTTGCGGCGCCTGGGAGCGTCCTGACGCTCCGCGCGATCTCCATCGGTACCCGCCGCAGCGCACAACGAACCTGCCCGCGCGGAATTGAAATCCATGGTCGAGGGTAATGGCCGCAGAAATCCGAGGAAGGAGAGATGATGGCCCGGTTCGGATATTTCCTCGCATGTGAGGAGCACGGCCCGACTGAGCTGGTTCGCCAGGCCAAGCTGGCGGAGCGGCGGGATTCGAGGGGCTGTGGATCTCTGATCATTATCATCCCTGGACGGACGCGCAGGGGCAGAGCCCGTTCGTGTGGACGGTGATCTACGTATGCCGGATCGGCCCCGAGCAGGAGTCCTTCTTCGACTTCTACGCCGAACAGGTCCTTCCTCTCGTGCGCTGATGGGGAAGGGACGGGTGGCTTTGGTTTCATTGCAGTCTGCTGGACGCGCAGATCTTCTTCGTCGCCACGCCGACATGGGGCGGGTCACCCCTCATCGCCGGTGCACTCGGCGATCTCGGCTACACCGTCCCCGGCCGATCCTGGACCTATTTGCACCTCGGTCCTGGGCCAGACCCCGGCCATCTCGACTCCGAATGAGCCGCGACTGTTCCGCCAAGACGGGCGCATGGACTCACAAGCCGAGATGACGCCACTATTCAGGCGACCACGCGGATGGTCTTCAGGCTGGGATCGGCCGCGTCCGGGATGACCATGCCGGCCTCCAGTCCGTTGTGCAGATACTCCAGCACCTCCGGGGTCAGGCGCTCGCCCGGAAGCGCGGCCGGGATGCCGGGCGGGTACGGGGTGAGCAACTCGGCGGTGATCCGCCCGCCGGCCTTGTGCCAGGGCACGTGCTCGGCAGGCCCGAAGAAGGCGTCCCGGGGCAGCATGGCCTGCTCGAGCCGCAGCTCGGAGGGCGGCGGAATCCGCAGGCGAGGCGCGGGCGGCAGCTCGGCGGCATGCTCGCTGAGGTCGTGCAGCCCGCGCACGAGCCGGCTGGTGCTGTGTTCGTCGTCGGCGTGGGTGAGCTGGACGCCGACGCGGCGGTGGTCGGCCAGGCCGACGTTGACCTGGTGGTGCTCGCGCAGCCAGTCGGCCACCTGGTAGCCGCCCGTCCCCAGTCCGCTGACGTCCACCATGAGCTGCAGCGGGTCGGCGTCGTGGGCGCGGCCGGGGCCGCAGAAGTCGTCACGGCCGTGCACGTGCAGGCCGCCGATCTCTTCGATCCGCGCACGTGTGCTCTTCGCCAGGGCGAGCGTGCCGTCGTAGATGGCGTGACCGTGTTCGGCCATCTGGCGCCGCCAGCCGTCCAGCGCGGCGTAGATCAGCACCGATGGGCTGGTGGTGCTGAACAGATCGGCCCGTTCCTTGAGCAGTTCCGGCGCGATCAGGTCGCCCTGGAGATGGAAGACCGAGCTCTGCTCCAGACCGGAGCCCATCTTGTGGATGCTGGTGACGCACACGTCCGCGCCGGCGTCCATGGCCCAGGTGGGCAGGCCGGGGTGGAAGGGCAGATGCGCGCCCCAGGCTTCGTCCACGATCAGCGGCTTGCCGTGCTCGTGGCAGACCTGAGCCAGGGCGGCCAGGTCGGTGCAGGTGCCGTAGGGCGTGGGAGTGACGACGAGGGCTCCCTTGGCGTCGGGGTGCTCGGCGAAGGCCGCGGCGAACGCTTCCGGAGCGGGTGGGTGCGCCAGGTGCAGGTCTTCGTCCCATTGTGGATCCACCCATACGGGGTAGATCCCTGGCAGGATCAGGCCCGCGATCACGGACTTGTGGGCGTCGCGGCCGATCAGCAGTTTCTCGTGCGGTCCCGCCACCGAGAGCATCGACGCCTTGACGGACAGGGAGCTGCCGCAGGTGGAGAAGAACGTCTGCGTGGCGCCCACGGCGTCGGCCATGAGCTGCTCGGCCTGCTGCAGGAACCCTCCCGAGCTTGTCCGGTCGTCCAGGCCGCCGACCGAGAGCACGTCGGAGCGGAACACCGCTTCGCCCAGCACCGCGCTGACCCGCGGATCGACGCCGCGGGCCTGCTTGTGGCCCGGCGGGGTGAAGGGCAACTGCCCGCTGTCGTGGTAGGTCTGCAGCGCCTGCAGGATCGGCGCCTGAGAATGATCCATGGCCCGCTCTTGCCCTGTGTCCGGAGAGGAAAACAGCCGGCTGATGTGGCGACAGAGGCAGCGGGTGATGCGGGCGGCAGCTCGCCACAGTGCCTGAGCAGCCATGCCTGACGGGCCAGGCTTCGTGGCCCGTCAGGTGTCCAGCTGGGCGTCCGATGAGGTCAGCGGTTGTGGGCCAGGCTGTGGACGGGGTGCTCGCCCTCGGTCTGGAGCCGGTACTCGTGGCCGGACTTGGTGCGGTTGTCGTCGATGACCTGCTCGGACGGGGCCTTCTCGCCACCCATGAGCGCTTCCTGCATCTTCTCGAAGCGTTCGTGGGCCTCCTGGACATATCCGGTGCCCAGCGTGGTGTAGTCGATCTGGGTCGCGATCAGGTCGCGCAGGTAGGCCTTGTTCGGCTCGAAGGTGACGGGCGCGGGCAGCTCGGGGGCGCACACCTGCTCGGGGTCGCGGCCGTCGTGCCTCTTGAACAGCTCGGCGGCCAGCCGCAGGTGCTCCAGCTCCATGTTGAGGTGCAGCTCCCAGATGTTCTTCACCTTGGGGTCGGACTCGGTCTCCATGAAGGAGTGGTACAGGTAGCACTCGTTGTACTCGTGGTTGAGCAGCATCTCCCACCAGCTCTCGCCGGGGTCGACGAGCGACTCGTAGTGGGTGACGTGCTCCTCCTCGATCAGGCCGATCTCCTGGTAGAGCTGCCGGGCGATGGGCTCCATGTAGGTCGGGCCGACGTTCATGTAGAAGTTCATCGTCTGCTGCTCGGCCGCCATGATGGTCAGCGCGTGCAGCTTGCTGATCGGCGCGGTGTTCTCGCGGTCGTACGGCTCGCGGACGTTGTCGATCGGGTCGCGGTGGTGCAGGTACGTCGGCCGTCCCGGCATGACCTCGGTGAGGCCGTCGACGATCTTCTCGGCCTTGCGGTGCTCGATGATCTCGTACAGGTTCGCGTACCGGTAGAGATGGTCGAAGTCCTCCAGCACGCCGAACTGATAGGCCTGCTTGAGGTAGGAGTCCGGCTCCATCCGCGCCACCCACGCGGTCAGGTCGACGGCGACCTGCTCGTAGGCGATGGTGGTCTCCAGCACCGAGGCCAGTCCGGGCAGCAGCCAGTTGACGACCTTCTGCTGCTGCGCCTCGATGTAGCGCACCCGCGCGAGCTGCTGCTTGAGCTCCAGGTCGGGGCAGTGCCGGGCGAGCTGGTGGCTGAACAGGATGGCCTCCACCTCGATCCCGTTCATCGCGATGATGCGGCAGCGCGTGTACGGGTCGGCGTGGTCGGGGTCGATCGGCGTGACGTTCAGCTCCCGCCAGTTGCGTAGCTGCTTGTCCAGAGGGATGCCCCGCTCGCGCAGTGGGTTGAAAGTCATCTGCGTGCGCTCCTTCGCGCTCGGCTGCGGCGTGCGACCTGCCCGCCCTACCCGAGGCTTCCCGGCCTAATCTCTGCCTCCCCCCGAGCGCGTTTCCGCAGTTGGCAATGACCTTGGGCGCTCTGTTCGCAGGGGCGTACGTGTGCTCGTCCCGGGTAGGCCATGCCCGGATCCGAAGGAGGAGTCTCATGACCAGAACCGCGCCCGAGACCATGGGTGAGACGGACGTCATCGACCTGCTGCTGGCCCAGCACGGCATGATCAGGGACCTGTTCGACGAGGTCGAGCAGGCACCCGCCGGCCGGCGCGGCGAGGCGTTCACCCGGCTGGTGCGGCTGCTCGCCGTGCACGAGACGGCCGAGGAGGAGATCGTCCACCCCTACGCCCGCCGCACGATCGACGGCGGCGACGCCGTGGTCGAGGACCGCCTCGCTGAGGAGAACGAGGCCAAGGACCTGCTCATGCGGATGGACGAGGCCGGTCCCGACTCCCCCGACTTCATGCAGAACCTGCTGATGCTGCGCGCCGCCGTGGAGGCGCACGCCCGCAGCGAGGAGCGCTACGAGTTCACCCAGCTGCGCGGCCACACCAGCGACGCCGAACGACGCGGCATGGCCGCCGGCGTTAAGGCCGCCGAGGCGATGGCGCCTACTCATCCGCACCCCGGCACCGAGTCCGCCACCAAGAACCTCCTGGTCGGTACGCCGGTCGCGATGATGGATCGGGCCCGCGACGTCATCCGTCAGGCCATGGGAAAGAACCCCTGACCATGGCCTCGCGCGAGATCATCCTGGGGGCCGGGCTAGTCCCCGTATCTCCTGCGGATGACGCCTTGCAGGCGTGAAGATGTGGTCGAGATACCCGCCGACGTCGGTGTTCTGCTTGCGATCACGAACCCGTGGGCCGGGACCTCGACCTTAGGCAATGCACTGTGCTGCGGGCACGCCGGTCAGAATGCTCGGTTCCGGCCGTGGCCCCGGGCGCCTCACCGCGGTCCTGCCAGGCGTGAGGGAAGCCGTTCATAGCGATGGAAGACGCTCTGATCAAGCTGATCCAAGCCCTCACCGGACGCTTCGACGACCGGCACGCCGAACTGGCCCGGATGCTGCCGGACCAGATCGACGGCCTGAACCGGCAGATCGAGCAGCTGATCGCCCAGAGCCCTCAGGCACAACCCGCGTCCTCAGGTCCGTCCGGCTCCTCCCGGGCCGCGGCCACTCCCGGGTGCGAGTGCAGCGGCGCTGACTGTGCCTCCTGCCGATTCTGGAGCGGCTGGATGAGATCCCCGGGATCGGCCCGCGGATCGCTTCGGTCATCGTCGCCGAGATAGACCTGGACATGAGCCCGGAATGTCGGTGAGAAAGGCTCGAACAGCTACACGCCCTCGACCATCTTGCGGAGTGCTGCGCAGTGGGTGGCGAAGGCCGCCCGCCCTTCGCCGGTGATGCTGCGCTGCATCTTGACCTGCTCCTTCCAGCGGTGGGGCCAGGCGTTGTCGAGACGAGCCAGGAAAGGGTCAGCCCGCGGCCTGAACCAGCCAGGCCCGCATGGACATTTGTCGAGGAATGTCGCTATCGTCCGCAGGTCCATTCGCGCCCCGAGCCGTTGCGTCCCCGGAGGTCCGCATGTTTCCCTTAGCCGCTCATCGAAGAAGGGGGGTGTGGCGAACCATCTCCGGCCTCGCTGTTCCTCTTTTTGTGGCCGGGTCCCTCAACTTCGCTGCCCAGCTCGGAATTATCGCCATTCTGGGGCGTATGGGGGGAGAGGCCATTTATGTGCGTTCCCTGTATCAACCTGTCGGCCTCATCGTCCTTGCCCTGTGTGTGGGCTTCGCGGTCTGCAACCAGGTCGCCGCCGCGATCAGCAAGGGGGCCGGGCGCCCCCAGGACGTCATGTCGAACGCCGCCAGCCTGGCCAGGGTATGGCTCGGGCTCGGCGCGGCCCTGTACCTGGTCCTCGCGGTCGCGGCTCCCTCCCTGACCGGTCTCCTCCATGTGGACGCCGGGCTGCGGGACACGTTTGCCTCCTTCCTACGCTGGACCAGCGCCGCCAGCCTGCTGGCCGTCGGTGAGGAGCTGTGCGCGTCCAGCCTGCGCGGCTATGGGTATGTGCGACAGGCCACCGTCGTGGTCATCTGCACGGCGATCGTGCGGATCGGCCTCGTGGCCGGCCTCGGGCTCGGTGCCGACATCGGGATCGCGGCAGTGCCCATCGCCGAGGCGACAGCGGGCCTGACCGGCCTGACCATGGGCCTGGTACTGCTGCGCCGCACCGAGCTGTGGCATCCGCCGGCCGTCCGGATCTGGCGGCGCGAGGTGTTCACCGACCTGCGCCGCATCGGCGTGCCCATCGCCATGTCCTTTCTCGTGCTCTCCGCGTACAACCTCGCGGTCATCGGCGTCCTCGGGAACTACGGGGAGAACGCCGTGGCCGGGTTCACGGTCGCTTCCACCCTGCAGAACGTCGTGCTGCTGCCGGGCATGGTCCTGGGTACCGCCACAGCGATCACCATCAACCAGCAACGCGGCGCGGGCGAATGGCGGCGCATACGTGAATCGATGCGCGGTGGCATCGAGGTCACCGTCGCGACCTACGTGGCGATCGCGGCGCTGGTGTGGTCACTGCATGACCCGCTGGCGCGGCTGATAGGCGGCGACGCCGGGGTGGCCGCAGCCGCGGGCAGCTACCTGGGCGCCGTGGCGCTCACCTACGCCGTCCAGGGACCCGTGCTCACCTCGCTGACCGTCATGGAGGAGACCGGCGGCGGCTTCCGGGCCATCGTGCTCAACGCGATCTACTTCGGCCTGATCGTCGCGGTCGGCGCGGCGGCGGCACACGCTGTCGGCAGCGCGGACGGCTTCTACGCCGCGGTGGCGTACTGCAACCTGATCGGCGTGACGGTGCCGCTCATCGCCGTACGACACATACGAAAACTGTCGGCCAGGGGCAGCGCCGCTCAGGCAGCCGTCGCGACCGGCTGAAGCACAACGGGAGCCGGACGACGACGGGCACGGGGCGGTGTTCCGCCGCAGGCGTGCCCCGTCGACAACCAGGCGACTCTCTCCGACTAGGCCTCGGGTTCCCGTAGCCCCGGCCGAGTACGAAGTAGTCACATCGCGCCATAAGGACGCATGCCGGAGTGCCTTTCCGGCTCGAACACGGCGGGATAAGTCCGACACGCTCTGCCGCGCTTTGGAGTTTCCACAAGCCGGGGGCTCAACTTCTGCTCTTACGTCAAGCGGAGCGGCGGAGGCCGGCTACGCACTGCTACTTCGCACGAGGCCAGGGCTTCGGGAGCCTGAGGCCGTGAAGGCGGCGCCGACGTCGCCCAGCTCAAGCGGCACCGCGATAGCCGACGGCTGGCCACACTGGTGGCGACGGTCACGCAGTTGGAGGCCGCCCGCGGTTTCCCTGCGCATCTCATGCGGTGTCCAGGTCGTCGCCGGTCGTGTAGTCGAACCAGTCGAAGTGCGCGGTGCCCTCGGTGACGTACATGCCGGCGACCCGGCCGGTGTAGCCCGTGGCCACCTCCGTGGACACGTAACGGCCGTCCATTTCGGCCAGCGGCACGGGCGGCGCGTCCCCCGCTTGCACGAGGAAGGCGACGGTGTCCGGTCCCGCGGCGGGTACGCCGAGCGGCTCGCCGGTGAGCTGGTCCGTGCCGGTCAGCAGCGGAGGCAGCTCGCATCCGGCGCGTACGTCGATCGTCAGCGTGAGCGGCCCGGCCGGCACCGCGTGAGCCGCCACCCGCTGGCGCAGCGGCCCGATCCTGGCGATGACGCTCACCTGTCCGTTGTCCACTTCCAGGTCGTAGTGGTGCGCCTCATCGATGCGGAGTGAGAGGCCGGCACGAGCGGCGCCGGGATCGAGCCGGGCGCTGAAGCAGGCGGACAGATGCTGCTGCCGGCGGCCGACGAAGGTGGCGCCGGGCCGGTCCAGGGTGGCGCCCGTGGCGTGCAGCGTCAACGAGCCAGGGCGCTCGGTCAACGACCAGGACGCGGCGGGACGGCTTCGCACGGAAATCCAGCAGGGCCGCAGCGAAGGGCCGTCGAAGTCGTCGCGGGCCGGTGGGGCGGGCAGCGGATGCCAGGTCGCGGGCGCGGGCTGGCGTTCGTGGACGGGGCCGGCGACGGGCCAGCCGTCCGCCCACTCCACCGGGATCAGGAAGGTCTCGCGGCCGAGCACGTGGAAGGCGGGGGTGGCGCCGCGCGGGCGGGTGCCGAGCAGCACCATCCACCAGGAACCGTCGGCCGCCTGGACGAGGTCGCCGTGGCCGGTGCTCTGAATGGGCCGGTCCGTGCTGCGATGGGTGAGGATCGGGTTGGCGGGCGCGGCCTCGTACGGGCCGCGCGGCGAGCGGGCACGGGCCACGGTGACGCAGTGGCCGCGCGCCGTTCCGCCCTCCGCCAGCAGCAGGTACCACCACTCGCCGATCCGGTACAGGTGCGGCGCCTCCGGGGCGTGCATGCCGGTGCCCGGCCAGGCGGGCAGGGGGCCTTCGAGCACCTTGCCGGTCGCCAGGTCGATGCGCGCCACGTGGGCGCCGGCGACAGTGCACCAGCAGGTGCCGTCCTCGTCCCAGGCCAGGTCGGGGTCGACACCGGGCAGGTCGACCCACACCGGGTCGGACCAGGGGCCCTCGGGCCGTTCACTGGACACGACGAAGTGGCCGCCGCCGTCCGACAGCGTGGTGATCATGTAGAAGCGACCGTCGTGATGGCGGAGGGTGGGCGCCCAGATGCCGTGCGAGGCGCGGATCTCCGGCGGCATGCGCAGCTGTTCCGGCCGGTCGAGCACGTTGCCGACCTGCTGCCAGTGGATGAGGTCCCGGCTGTGGAAGATCGGCACTCCTGGGAAGTACTCGAAGCTGGAGCACACCAGGTAGTAGTCCTCGCCGACCCGGCAGACACTGGGGTCGGGGAAGAAGCCGCCGATCACGGGGTTGGCATATGTACGCATTTGACTCCGGTCCGAACGTCAGGTCGCCGACGGTACGGGATGTTAGGGAGTGTCTGACAAATGATCAACATTTGCGCTTGAGTGGTTGATCGTCGTGCTAGGACGAAGGATTGGCCGTTGTGGTCTCCCGATGACCGGTCCATCTCCGGCACGCCGCGGCGGCAGCTCGACCTATCGCACTTCGTCTCCGTGACGGCTGAAGCTGGTACCTGGGCAGGGAGGAAGGTCCACCTGTCTAGAGCCTGCCAATCTGCTCAGGAACGCAATGGCCGTCTCGGCAACCGCCGGGCCGCGAAGGCCGGGCAAGGAGATGTGGCCTCGCATGGCCGATCTACAAAGGGGTAGCTGCCACCGCATGAGATCCCCGCTCTTCGCCGCAGCCGTGCTGGCCGTGTTCGCCGTCACCGGTTGCGCGCTGGACACGGTCTCCCCAGCGCGTACGGCGGAGCGCTTCCATGCGGCCATCGCCGCGCATCAGGACGAAAGCGCGTGTGCGATGCTCGCCCGCAAGACCGCCGACAAACTTCCCGACCCGGGTCAGACCTGCGCCGACGCGCTGGAGGAGCTGCGGCTCGGACCGGGCGGCAAGGCCGGTGCCGTCAGCGTCTGGGGCGAGGACGCCCAGGTACGGCTCGCCGGTGACACGGTCTTCCTCCATCACTTCAGCGACGGCTGGCGTATCAGAGGGCGGTTCGCGAGCTGATGTCCCTTTGATCGCTTGCCCTGCGTGAGATGGGGCTTGTCGAAGCGGGTAGTGCGGGGTTACGGGCGTGGCTGAGCGAACAATCCTGGCTCGGTCTCGGTGA